>JBATPF010000526.1:0-3135 GCA_049291355.1 Giesbergeria sp. | reverse complement strand
CCCAGCACCCACAGCGTAGGCGCAGAACCCGTGCCGGCCAGCAGACCCAGACCGATCTGCACCGCCAGCACCAGCGCAATCGCCACCAGCAGCGCTGCGCGCAAATGGCCACGCCGCTCCAGCGCGAACAAACCGCCCATGGCGAGAAACGAGAGCACCACCGCCGGCAAATAAACATGCCAGTGCGCTGCCTTGGGCAACCCCGCCTGCACCAGCATGGCCGGCACGGCCACCCACATGGCGAGCTGCACCGTGTGCAGCACAAAAACGCCCAGATTCAGGCGCAGCAGGTCGGCGTGCTTCCATACGTCCAGCAGCCGCCCACGCGGCGCATGGGCGTGCTGCGCGGGCTCCGGCGGCACCCACCAGATCACCACGGCAATGCCCGCCAGCGCCAGGGCGCACGTCAGGCCGAACAAGCCTGGCAAGCCCCAGCGGGAAGCCAAGGCCGGTGCCGCCACCAATGCCACGGCAAACATCAATCCAATACTGCCACCCACCAACGCCATCGCCTTGGTACGTACGCCATCGCGCGTCTGGTCGGCCAGCAGCGCCGTCACCGCGGCCGACACGGCGCCGGCGCCCTGCAGTGCGCGGCCCACCAGCAGGCCGGTGATCGAATCGGCCAGCGCCGCCACCAGACTGCCTGCGGCAAACACCAGCAGGCCAGCGATGATGACGCGCTTGCGCCCCAGGCGGTCCGAAGCGAGCCCGAGCGGCAGTTGCAGGAACGCCTGCGTCAGGCCATAAATGCCCATGGCCAGGCCGACCAGCGCCGGGTCGTTGCCACCGGGGTACTTGCGCGCTTCGAGCGCAAACACCGGCAGCACCAGGAACAGGCCCAGCATGCGCAGCGCGAAAATCAGCGCCAGGCTGACGCTGGAGCGCCGCTCCAGCGGCGTCATGCGGTGGGCGGAATCGGCAGGTGGGGGGTGGGAGGCCGAAGCAAAGGCGGTGGTGTCGGGCACGCGAAGCAGGTCGGCGCAGCAAAGGCCGACGAAGGCTGGAAAGCTGCGATTGTGCGCGATGGCGACCATTGCCTGGGGCAAACCCTGAGTGCCGCCGCGTGGTCAAACCCGGGGCGGTTGGGCGTGCGAAGCGGGCTTTCTCTATCATGGAGGGTTTTTCCGAGCCTGCGCGCCACCCCGCGCGCCCACAGTGAACCCCATTGAACCCCTCGCTCCGGCCACCGTGCCCGACCGCCCGCTGGACGCCGACGCAGGGCGCCCCTTGGCCGGGCGCCCCTTGGCCGGGCGCCCCCTTGCCCAGGTGCTGCGCACCCAAGGCCGCATCTCCATTCGCGGCGCGCGCACGCACAACCTCAAGAACATCGACCTGGACCTGCCGCGCAACCAACTGGTCGTCATCACGGGCCTCTCGGGTTCAGGCAAATCGAGCCTGGCTTTTGACACGCTGTACGCCGAAGGCCAGCGGCGTTATGTAGAGAGTCTGTCGGCCTACGCACGACAGTTTCTGGGGCGGCTCGACAAGCCCGATGTGGACCTGATCGAAGGCCTCTCGCCTGCCATCGCCATCGAACAAAAGGCCACCAGCCACAACCCGCGCTCCACGGTGGGCACGGTGACCGAGATTCACGACTACCTGCGCCTGCTGTACGCCCGCGCCGGCACGCCCTACTGCCCCGACCACGGCGTGCCACTGCAATCGCAGACGGTGAGCCAGATGGTCGATGCCGTGCTGGTGCTGCCTGTAGATACGCGCCTGATGCTGCTGGCGCCCGTGGCGCGCGAGAAGAAGGGCGAGTTCACCGAGCTGTTCGCGCAGATGCAGGCGCTGGGCTACGTGCGCTTTCGCGTCGATGGCCAGGTGCTGGAGGCAGAGAACCTGCCCCAGCTCAAAAAGACCGAGAAACACGACATCGACGTGGTCATCGACCGCCTGAAGGTGCGGGGCGATGCCCAGCAGCGCCTGGCCGAAAGCATCGAAGCGGCGCTGCGCGTGGGCGCCAGCGCGGGCGAAAGCCACGGCCGCGTGCTGGCGCTCGAAATGGACAGCGGCGCCGAGCATGCCTTCAGTTCGAAATTCTCCTGCCCGGTCTGCAATTACTCGCTGCCCGAGCTGGAGCCCCGCCTTTTCTCATTCAATTCGCCCATGGGCGCCTGCCCCACCTGCGACGGCCTGGGCCACAGCGAGGTGTTCGACCCTGCGCGCGTCGTGGCCTTCCCTACGCTCAGCCTGGCCGGCGGCGCCATCAAAGGCTGGGACAAGCGCAACGCCTACTACTTCGCCATGCTGCAAAGCCTGGCCGCGCACTACGGCTTTGACGTGGAGACCCCCTTTGAGGAATTGCCGGCGACCGTGCAGCAGGTGGTGCTGCAGGGCTCGGGGGAGGATCAGATTGCATTCCAGTACGTGATCGATAGCGGCGCCAGCAAAGGCAAACCGGTGCTGCGCAGCCACGCCTTCGAGGGCATCCTGCCCAACATGGAGCGGCGCTACCGCGAGACCGACTCCAGCGCGGTGCGCGACGACCTGGCCCGCTACCGCCAGTCGCAGCCCTGCCCCGACTGCCACGGTACCCGCCTGCGCCGCGAGGCGCGCTTTGTGAAGATTGGCGAGGGCGAGCAGGCCCGCGCCATTTGGGAGGTCAGCCACGCCACGCTGTCCGCTGCCCACGCCTGGTTTGCCTCGCTGCGCCTCAGCGGTTCCAAGGCCGACATTGCCGACAAAGTGGTGCGGGAGATCGCTACGCGCCTGCAGTTTCTGAACGACGTCGGTTTGAGCTATTTGAGTCTGGACCGCAGCGCCGAGACCCTGAGTGGCGGCGAAGCGCAGCGCATTCGCCTGGCCAGCCAGATCGGCTCGGGACTGACCGGGGTGATGTACGTGCTCGACGAGCCCAGCATCGGCCTGCACCAGCGCGACAACGACCGACTGATCGCCACGCTGAAACACCTGCGCGACATCGGCAACAGCGTCATCGTGGTCGAGCACGACGAAGACATGATGCGCGCCGCCGACCAGGTCGTCGACATGGGCCCCGGCGCTGGCGTGCACGGGGGCCGCGTGATGGCCCAGGGCACGTACGACGAGGTGCGCGCCAACCCCGATTCGCTCACCGGCCAGTACCTGGCCGGCACGCGCAGCATTGCCGTCCCGGCGCGGCGCACGCCC
>JBATPF010000525.1:0-4717 GCA_049291355.1 Giesbergeria sp. | reverse complement strand
CGCCGGGGCATCGTTGGTGCCGTCGCCCGTCATAGCCACCAGTTGGCCGGCTGCCTGGTACTCGCGGATGCGTTCGAGCTTGGCCTCGGGCGTGGCTTCGGCAAGAAAATCGTCCACGCCTGCCTCGGCCGCAATGGCCGCTGCGGTGAGCCGGTTGTCGCCGGTGACCATCACCGTCTTGATGCCCATGCGGCGCAACTCGGCAAAGCGCTCCTTGATGCCGGGCTTGACGATGTCCTTGAGCTCGATGGCACCCAGCACGCGGGCACCCTCGCTCACCACCAGCGGCGTGCTGCCACGGCGGGCAATGCTGTCCACCACAGCCTGCAGCGGGGCCGGGAAATCGCCGCCCAGTGCCTCCACATGCCGGCGGATCGCATCGGCCGCGCCCTTGCGCAGGCTGCGGCCGCCGGGCAGATCCACACCGCTCATGCGCGTTTGCGCGGTGAAAGGCACAAACTGCGCGTCCAGCGACGCAGCGTTCAATTCTGGGAGCTGGAATTTCTGCCGCGCCAGCACCACGATGTTTCGGCCTTCGGGTGTTTCATCGGCCACAGAAGCCAGCTGAGCGGCTTCGCCCAGCGCGGCTTCAGCGACGCCCGGCGCAGGGGCGAAGGCGCTGGCCTGGCGGTTGCCCAGGGTGGTGGTGCCGGTCTTGTCGAGCAGCAACACGTCCACGTCGCCAGCGGCTTCTACCGCGCGGCCGGAGGTGGCGATCACGTTGGCCTGCATCATGCGGCTCATGCCCGCCACACCAATGGCAGAGAGCAATCCCGCAATGGTGGTGGGAATCAGGCACACCAGCAGCGCCACCAGCACCACCAGGCTCACGGGCTCACCGGCGCCACCGGCGGCAACGCCAAACTGCGAAAACGGCAGCAAGGTGACGACCACGCTCAGGAACACGATGGTCAGCGCCACCAGCAAGATGGTGAGCGCAATCTCGTTGGGCGTCTTCTGCCGCTTGGCGTTCTCCACCATGCCAATCATGCGGTCGATAAAGGTTTCTCCGGGGTTCACCGAGATGCGCACCACGATCCAGTCGGACAACACCCGGGTGCCGCCAGTGACTGAGCTGAAGTCTCCGCCGGACTCACGAATCACCGGCGCCGATTCGCCCGTGATGGCGCTCTCGTCCACCGAGGCCACGCCCAGGACGACTTCGCCATCGGCGGGCACTGTGTCACCCGCCTCCACCAGCACCACGTCTTCGCGCTTGAGCTGGTCGGCTTCCATGGGTAGCCAGGTCACCGCCTCACGCGTGGTGGGCAGATCGGCGCCCTTGGGCAACTGCTTGGCCCAGGTCTCCTTCTTGAGCCCGCGCAGCGATGCCGCCTGCGCTTTGCTGCGCCCTTCGGCCAGGGCTTCTGCCATGTTGGCAAAAAGCACGGTAAACCACAGCCACAGCGCCACCAGCGCAGTAAACAGGGTGGGTTCGGAGACCGCCAGCGCGGTGGTGAAAGCGCTGCCCACGTACACCACAAACATCACGGGATTGCGCCACTGCACGCGCGGGTCGAGCTTTTTGAAGGCCTCCAGAAGCGCCGGACGCAAAAGCGCAGGGTCGAACAAGGTCGGGGTTGTGTTGCGTGTCATTTCAGGGGCTCCAACAGCGTGAGGTGCTCAACCACCGGGCCAAGGGCCAAGGCGGGCACGTAGTTCAAAAGACCCACCAGCAGCACGATGCCGATCAACAGCCCGACAAAAAGCGGCCCGTGCGTGGGCAGCGTTCCGGCGGTGGCGGCTGCACGCTTTTTGCTCGCCAGCGAGCCCGCCATGGCCAGCACCGCAACGATGACGCCAAAGCGGCCAAACCACATGGCTGCGGCGAGCAGCACGTTGTAGAAAGGTGTATTGACTGAGAGGCCGGCGAACGCGCTGCCATTGTTGTTGGCAGCCGAAGTCAAGGCATACAAAATTTCACTGAAACCGTGCGGTCCCGGGTTCAAAATGCCCGCCCGCCCGGCTTCGGTGCTCACGGCCAGGGCGGTGCCAAGCAGCACCAGCAAGGGCGTGATGAGAATGGCGAGCGACACCATCTTCATTTCGTTCGCCTCGATTTTCTTGCCCAGGTATTCCGGGGTTCGGCCGATCATCAGCCCGGCAATGAACACCGCCAGCATGGCAAACACCAGCATGCCATAGAGGCCCGTGCCGACCCCGCCGAACACCACCTCGCCCAACTGCATCAGCACCATGGGCACGGCGCCGCCCAGCGGCGTGAAGCTGTCGTGCATGCTGTTGACCGCGCCGCAACTGGCCGACGTGGTGACCGCTGCAAACAGCGTGGTGGCGCTGATGCCAAAGCGCGCCTCTTTGCCCTCCATGTTGCCGCCGGGCTGGCTGGAGCTGACCGCTTGGTCTACGCCCAGTGCGGTGAGCGCTGGATTGCCTTGTTGCTCGGCCCAGTTGACAGTGACGGCAAAAACCACGAACAGCACCGTCATAGCAGCCAGCACGGCAAAGCCTTGGCGCCTGTCTCCCACCATGCGCCCGAACACCAGACAGAGCGCGGCGGGGATGATGAAAATCGCCAGCATCTGCAGTGCGTTGGTGATCGCGCTGGGGTTCTCGAACGGGTGCGCAGAATTGGCGTTGAAGAAGCCGCCGCCATTGGTGCCCAGCATCTTGATGGCCAATTGCGAGGCCACCGGGCCCAGGGCCAGCTGCGTGCTGGCACCCTCGACGCCGGTGGTGCTCACATACGCCGACAAGGTCTGGACCACGCCCAGCCCGGCAACCGCCAGCGCCAGCAGAAACGACAGCGGCAGCAGCACCCACAGCGTGGCGCGGGTGAGGTCTACCCAGACGTTGCCAATAGTCGCTGCGCTGTGCCGGGCAAAGCCGCGCACCAGCGCCACCACCACCACGATACCGGTGGCGGCAGAGAGGAAGTTTTGCACCGTCAGACCCAGCATCTGGGCCAGGTAGCTCATGGTGGTCTCGCCGCCATAGCCTTGCCAGTTGGTGTTGGTGACGAAGCTCACCGCCGTGTTGAAAGCCGAATCGGCAGACACCGCAGCAAAACCCTTCGGGTTCAGCGCGAGCGGCTGCTGCAAGCGCTGCAGGGCATACAGAAACAACAGCCCCAGGCTATTGAACAGCAGCAAGCCCAGGGCATAGCGCACCCAGCCCGTCTCTTGCGCGGCATTGACCCCAGCGGCCCGCCAAAGCGGCCACTCGAGCTTGCGACCCAGCGCGAATCGCCCGTCCATGACGGCGTCGATGGCGCGGGACAGCGGCCAGGCCAGTGCAAAAAGCACCAGCAAAAACGCCGCAAGTTGTACGACAGCGCCGGTGGTCATGAAAAATCCTCAGGCCGCAGCAGCACGGCGACGAGGTACACGAAGAGCCCGCCCGCCAGCGCGCCCGCCAGCCACAGCCAGCCACTCATGGCCGTGCCTCCGCACGCTGCAGTCGCTCGCAGCCCTTGACCAGGCCCACGGCCAGCAGCCAGAAAAGGCCCGCCAGGGCCAGATAGATGAAATCCATAAGCCGCTCTCCTCGATGCTTCGTTGGCGATGCACCGATGCTAGGAACGGACGTATCAAGGCAGTGGCAAGAAGTGCCCGCTGGGCATCAAGGAAGCATCAAGAAAGTGCGGAGGGCCGCCACACGCGTTGCGCGGGACTTGAAGCGGCCATTGGCGGGCCATGCTGGGGCACCAACAGCACGCCATTTGCCCTCTGGGCGAACTCCGGCGAATGGTCAACAGACCGGAAGTTGCAGCTACATGCTATCTATTCAGGAGCTGCTTGCTCAATATCTGTAAGCGCTAATAGCCGAAAACACCAATACTTTTGCTAATCCAGTGGCCATACCAGCGGATGGGCATCGCCCACCTCCTGCAGCTCAGGCTCTTTGCGCTCCTGCGGTGCAGAATCCACTACCTGGACACCCCCCACAGCTCGCCACCAAGGCGCATCCAGCGGGCCGTGCGCCGGCTCCACCGGGTCGCCCAGACGTGGCATCAACAGGTGCGCACCATGCTTCGGTCCTAGCGCCAGAAGGGTTTCAGGCGGTTCGTCCCAGTCGTGCAATGCCAAGTTGAACGTTCCCCAATGCACCGGCAGGAAGGCGCCGCCACCCAGGAGGTCAAGCGCCTTGAGGGCGTTTTCGGGGCCCAGGTGAATATCGCCCCAGGTGGGGTGGAAGGCGCCGACTTCCAGCATGACGAGGTCGAAGGGGCCGAAGCGCTCGCGGATGCGGGCGTATTCGGTGGTGAGGCCGGTGTCGCCGCTGAAGAATACGCGGTGGCGCGGCGACTCAATCACCAGCGAGGACCACAGCGTGGCGTTGCGATCTTTCAGGCTGCGACCCGAGAAATGCTGCGAGGGTGCGGCGCGGATGGTGAGCTCGGTACCGGGCACTGTGTGCGACTGCCACCAGTCCAGTTCGGTGATGCGCTCGGGTGCAATGCCCCAGGCCTGAAGGTGTGCGCCGACGCCCAGCGAGGTGACGAAGGGAATCTTCGTCTTGGCCATCTGGCGGATGGTGGGGTAGTCGAGGTGGTCGTAGTGGTCGTGCGAGATGACAACCACGTCAATGGGTGGCAGCTGCGACAGGCGCACCGGCGCTTTCTGGAAGCGCTTGGGCCCGATGAGGCGGGACGGCGAGGCACGCGGGCCCCAGACCGGGTCGGTGAGCACGCGCAGGCCGTCAATTTCGATGAGCACGCTGGAATGCCCGAGCCAGGTCGCGCGCAGACCCGAATCGG
>JBATPF010000524.1:0-2973 GCA_049291355.1 Giesbergeria sp. | reverse complement strand
GCCCGGCGGCGCGCGGACGCTGTCAGTGTGTGGCGCAGTTCCTCGTGCCGTTTGGGCAGCCAGCGCAGTCCGAGCAGAATGAGCAGCGTGGTGACGGTTTCCACCGCCAGCTGCGTCAGTGCCAGGTCGGGCGCGGAAAACCAGAGGAAGGTGATGCAGGTAATCAGCCCCGTGGCGCCCAGCAGGGTCAGGGCCGCAAGGCGGTGGTACTTGGCCTGCCAGGCCGTGGCCAGTGCGCAGCCCATGCCCAAGGCCCAGAGCAGGGCAAACGCAGGCTCGAACGGCAGCGCAGCACGGTTGCCAATGGTCAGGCCGCGCGTCCACAGCGGCAGCGCGGCCGCCATCAGCACGAACGCCACCAGCCACAGCATTTGCCATTGCAGCTTGTGCGTGCCCAGCAGCGTGCGCCCGCGCCGGCCCACCTGCGTCAGCACCGCAAGCGTCCATTCGAACATCTCCTTGCCATCGAGCCGGGCCAGCCCAGGCGTGTGGGCAGGTGCATTGCGGCTGCCGCGCCGGCGCAGCAACAGCAAGTACAGCAGCGTCCCGCCCACCAGGGCCACCAGGCTCATCATGAAAGGCGTGTTGAAGCCGTGCCAGACCGCCAGGCTGAATTCGGGCAGCTCGCCGCCCACCACCGGACGTGCAGCGGCGTCCAGAAAACGGCCTACAGACCACTGAGGCAACACCCCCACGAGCAGACAGATCAGCACCAGCAGTTCCACGGGCACGCGCATCCAGTGGGGCGGCTCATGGGGTTGGCGCGGCAGATCGTCCGCAGGCGGCCCGCCAAAGGTTTCCACGCAAAAGCGCAGTGCGTAGGCCACGCTGAACAGGCCCGCCAGCGTGGCGGCCCAGGGCAGGAGAGTTTCTACGAGCGGGTTCGCCTGCACGAACACCGTTTCAGCAAAGAACATTTCTTTGGATAGAAACCCGTTTAGCAGGGGCACCCCCGCCATCGCCGCCGCCGCTACGGTGGCCAGGGTGGCGGTCACCGGCATGCTGCGCGCCAAGCCAGAAAGCCTTCGCATATCGCGGGTGCCGGTCTCGTGGTCGATGATGCCTGCGGCCATGAACAGCGAGGCCTTGAAAGTCGCATGGTTCATGATGTGAAAGACCGCCGCCACCGCGGCCAGGGGGCTGTTGAGCCCCAGCAGCAGCGTGATCAGACCCAGGTGCGAGAGCGTCGAATACGCCAGTACGCCCTTGAGGTCATACTGAAACATGGCCACGTAGGCGCCCAGCAGCAGCGTGATCAGGCCCGCGCCGCCCACGATCCAGAACCACGGCTCGGTGCCCGAGAGCACCGGCCAGAGCCGCGCCAGCAAAAATACCCCGGCCTTGACCATGGTGGCCGAATGCAGATAGGCGGACACCGGCGTGGGCGCGGCCATGGCGTGCGGCAGCCAGAAATGGAACGGGAACTGCGCGCTCTTGGTCAGTGCGCCCAGCACAATAAGGCACAGCGCCACCGGGTACATCGGGTGGGCGCGCACCAAGGCGCCGGCGGCCAACACGTTGTCGAGTTCGTAGCTGCCCACGATGTGGCCCAGCACGATCATGCCGGCGAACAGACACAGGCCGCCCGCGCCCGTCACGGTGAGCGCCATGCGTGCGCCGCGTCGGGCGTCCTTGCGGTGGTACCAGTAGCCGATCAACAAAAACGAAAACAGGCTGGTCAGCTCCCAGAACAGCGCAAGCTGAATCAGGTTGCCTGACAGCACCACGCCCGTCATGGAGCCCATGAAGGCCAGAAAGAAAGCAAAAAAGCGAGGCACCGGATCCTGCGGTGACATGTAGTAGCGCGCGTAGAGAACCACCAGCGCGCCAATGCCCAGCACCAGCATGCAGAACATCCAGGCAAAGCCGTCCATGCGCAGCACCAGCTTGAGGCCGAGTGCCGGAACCCAGGCGATTTCCTGGCGCAGCACTTCGCCCGCAGCGATCTGCGGGAACAGCAAGGCGGCCTGAACCGTGCACAGCAGGGCAATCAGCCCCGCCAGGGTCGATTCGGTGTTGCGCGCGTTGGACGGTAGAAACGCCGCGAGCAGACTCCCGGCAAAGGGCAGGGCGATGAGGGTAATGAGCGGCAGCTGCGGCCAATCCATGGGTTGGAGATGCCTCTCTACTGCGCCGGGGCAGGCGCCTCAGCGCGCTCTTTCGCGTAGGGCTCGCCATTGACGGTAAAGCCTTGCGCCGAAAATTTGGCCGCGCTGGTTTTGCCAATGCCGCGCACCCGCGCCACCAGGTCGGCCCAATCCTTGAAGGGCTGGCGCGCGCGCTCGTCCAAAATGCGCCGCGTGGTGGCCGGGCCGATGCCGCGAATGCCGTCCAACTCGGCTTCGGTGGCGGTGTTGATGTCAATTTGCGCGAACGCAGCGCCCGAGCAGAGCAGTGCGGCGCTCAGGAACAGAGATCGAAGACCCATGGCTTAGAGTTCCTCCACCCGTTGGGCCGGGTAGCTGTCCCAGGCCTGGCAGCCCGGGCAGTGCCAGAAGTGCTGGCGCGCTTCGAACCCGCAAGCCGCGCAGCGGTAGCGCGTCAGCGGGCGGGCGGCGGTGTCGAGCGCCGCCTGAATTTGCGGATGAAACTCTTCGTGTTCCAGCCGCTCGCCGGCCAGCCACTTGGCTGCGGCAACCAGCGAGGGTTCGTGCTCAAGGTGGCGCAGGTACCACATGCGGCTTTCGCCCTGGTCCGCGGGCGCGGCGCCCGCGCGCTCCGAGAGGGCCACGATGGCGTCGAGGACATCCAGAGAAGGGCCTTGCGCGTAGTGCGCCTGCAGCAGCGCAAGGACCTCGCTCTCGCGCCCACTCTCGCGGGCGATCTCGGTCAGCAGCGCAGCGGCGAGCGGCAGTGCAGAAGGCGCCTGCTCGCCCAGTTCGCGCAGCAGCGCAAGCGCGCGGGTGGTGTCGCCGGCCTGCTGCGCAAGGCGCGCAAGTTCGATGTGGGGGCGCGCCGCCTGGGGCGCTGCAC
>JBATPF010000523.1:0-2296 GCA_049291355.1 Giesbergeria sp. | reverse complement strand
GGTCTGCGCGGGCAGCCAAGGGGCCAGCGCCTGCGGCTGGGGCACGGCACGGCCGACCTGCACGGCAAAGTCGACACGGCGCGTCAGCGCTTCGGGCGAAAGCCAGGTCGCGGCGCTGGTGCCATAGCCATCGGGCGTGATCCAGCCATGCAGGGCCTGCCCGGCGTTGCGCAAAAAGCCCTGGGCCTGGCGCATCTGCGCTGGGTGATCGCCCGGGCCGAGCACGCTGAGCACCGAACAGGCGTAGTCCATGGGGGTTTTGAACAGTTGGTTCTCAGGCGCCCAGGTTTCGGGCGATTCGATCAGCGTCTGCATCACGGCATGGATGTCGCCTTGTGTGGCGAGGTAGCGCTGGGTGAGGTGCTCTACCAAAGCCGTTGGAGGTTCATCTGCCACGAACCACTGCGCGAGCCGCAGGCTGATGCGGTGCGCGGTGGCCGGCTGCATGGCCAGCAGGTGCAGGGCGCGCAGGCCTTCCTGTTCGCCCGCGTTGGCAAAGGTCTGGCCCAGAAAGACCTTGGTGCCGGTGTCGTGCCGGCGCGCCGCAAACCGAAAACCGCTGGCGCTTTGGGGATCAATGGTCCAACCCGTGAGGATGCGCGCCAGGGCGCGCACATCGGCCTGGGTGTAGCCGCCGCCCACGCCCAGCGTGTGCAGCTCCATCACTTCGCGGGCGTAGTTTTCGTTGAGGCCGCGTGGGGCCTTGCCCGCAGGGGTGTTGTTGGCTCCGTAGGCTGGCGCAGCGGTCTCGGCCTGGCTGCGCACCTGGTCGAGGTAGGCGAGCATCGCCGGGTGCTGGGCGGTGGCCAGCAGCAGGTCTTCAAAATGGCCCAGCGCATGGGGCCGAATGGCATGGACCACATAGTGTCCGACAAAGGGCCTGACCGACCCTTTGCCGACAAACACGTTGAAGTGGTTGAACCAGAATTCGGTCATGCGGGCGAGCAGCGGGGGCTCCTCGTCGGGATGGCTGCAGCTCCAGAGCCGCCACTGCGCGGCATCGGAGGCGACTTCGCGTGAAAACAGGCGCTCGCCTGTCTGGCCAGGGACCACGGCTGTGAGCGCGGCGCCGCTGGTTGCTGCCATGCCGGCGTTGGTGGCCGCCCGCGCTGTTTGCTCGCGGCGCTGTTCCTTGCGGGCCTGCTGGCTGGCCTGCTCCTGGGCAATCAGGCTGGGAAGCGGTGCTTCGAACCCGCTGTACTCGGGCGGAATGACTGCGGGACGCAGAGCCGCCTGGCTGCCACGTGCCAAGGCGTCCATCGCCCAGGCCCGGCCCTGAACGCCTTGGGCCGCATTGGGGGAGTCCTGCTCGGTGGGGCCGTAACCAAAGCGCGAGAGCGCCCGCCACTGCTCGGCATGGGGCCGGGAAGGGGATGGCGCGTCGCTCGCTGGAGCAGCGTTCGCCGCAGTACACAAAACAAGTGCCAGCGCAGACAGCAGAGGTGGGCAGTGCATTGGGGTTTCGACGGGTCGTTCAGCGGGCGGTTCCAGACTTTACCGAGGCTTCACGCTGCTTGTCCCGCGCTCTGCGGGGGCGTTGCAAGTGCGCCGCTACACCCCGCGCGCCCGGTCGGCTTTGAACTGCGCGCGGAACTCGGCGAACTGGCCCGCGTCGAGCGCGTCGCGAATCTCGCGCATCAGGTTGAGGTAATAGTGCAGGTTGTGGATGGTGCTCAGCATGGGGCCGAGCATTTCGCCGCAGCGGTCCAGGTGGTGCAGGTAAGCACGGCTGAAACCGCCGCGCCCGCCCGCGTACCAAGACGCGCCCGCGCTACCGGAGGGGCCTGCCGGCTTTCCCGCGCAGGCGTGGCAGGTGCAGGTGGTGTCGAGCGGTTGGTGGTCAGTCTTGTGCCGGGCGTTGCGGATTTTCAAATCGCCAAAGCGCGTAAACAGCGTGCCATTGCGGGCGTTGCGGGTCGGCATGACGCAGTCGAACATGTCCACGCCATCGGCCACGCCCTGGACCAGGTCTTCGGGCGTGCCCACGCCCATCAGGTAGCGCGGCTTGTGGGCGGGCAGGCGGTGGGGGGTGTGCGCCATGATTTGCAGCATTTGCTCTTTGGGTTCGCCCACACTGACGCCGCCAATCGCATAGCCGGGGAAATCCATGGCCACCAGGGCTTCGAGCGACTCCTGGCGCAGGTTCTCGAACATGCCGCCCTGCACGATGCCAAACAGGGTGTTCGGGTTTTGCAGCCGCGCAAATTCGTCCTGGCTGCGGCGTGCCCAGCGCAGGCTCATTTCCATCGATTGGCGCGCTTCGCGTTCGGTGGTGAGATGCCCCTTGGTCTCGTAG
>JBATPF010000522.1:0-3107 GCA_049291355.1 Giesbergeria sp. | reverse complement strand
GACCCAGGTCGAACAGCTCGTCCAGATCCTGATAGCGCTCGGTGACGGCGGCGGAAATGTGCAGCGAGCGGGCGTTCGCCAGCGAGCAAAAATCGCCGCCGGGGCAGGCGATCATGTCGGTCAGCAGGCCGATGTTGGGTTTTGCCAGGCCGAGTGCACGGGCCGCTTCGTACAGCGCAGGCAGGTCGCTTGCGTGCACCCAGGGCAGCAAAATGTTTTGCTCGTGCGTCAGGCGCGCTTCGGCAGCGCTGAACTGCTCGGCCAGTTGAGCGAGGGCGTCCAGGGTGTCGGCATCGGCATCGCCGGTGGCAAATCCCGGGCGCTTGAACGACAAGGTCACGGTTTTGAGGCCGGGCAGCTTGTGACCGCGCACGTTTTGCTGCAGCCAGCGTTGGTAGAGCTGGCCGTCTGGGCTGACTTTGGAGGGCAAGTTGGCGGCTTTGAACTCAGGCACCAGGAAGTTGCTGCTCACGCGGTCAAGTTCGGCCTGGGTGATGGTGTGCGGCGCGCCGTCGAGCTCGACGATGTTTTTGTATTCCTGCTCCACGGCATCGATGAATTTCTGGCCTTCGCTCTTGACCAGAATCTTGATGCGTGCCTTCCACTTGTTGTCGCGCCGGCCATAGCTGTTGTAGGTGCGCACCACGGCTTCGATGTAGTTGAGCAATTGGTCCCAGGGCAAAAATTCGCGCACCACACTGCCAATGACGGGCGTGCGCCCCATGCCGCCACCGACTTTCATGGTGAAGCCCACGCTGCCGTCGTCGGCCAGGCGCGCTTGCAGGCCGATGTCGTACCAGCCAATCGCCGCGCGGTCTTCCTCGGCACCGTTGAAGGCAATCTTGAACTTGCGCGGCAGGAAGGAAAACTCCGGGTGCAGCGAGCTCCACTGGCGCGTGATTTCGGCAAACGGACGGGTGTCGACGATGCCGTCTTCGGCAATGCCTTCGAGCGCATCGCAGGTGATGTTGCGGATGTCGTTGCCGCTGGTCTGGATGCCGTGCATGCTGACGCTGGCCAGCAGGTCCATCACATCGGCCGCGCGGGCGAGGGGAATCCAGTTGAACTGCACGTTGGTGCGCGTGGTGAAGTGGCCGTAGCCATAGCGCAGCGGGGGTGCGGCGAGCGTGGCGCCGGGCTGGGCGTCCTGCAAGGCGTCCTGCGTGGCCTGGGCGTGGGCCAGCAGTTCGGGTGCAGGCTTGTCGAACTCGCGCGCAATGTGGGCCAGCGTGCGCAGCTGCAGGCTGCTGATTTCGCCGTAGGGCACGGCAATGCGCGCCATGGGGGCGTAGCGCTGGATGTACCAGCCGTTTTGCAAGCGCAGCGGCAAGAGCTGCTCGTCGCTCAGTTCACCGCGCTCCCAGCGTTCGAGTTGGTCACGGAACTGCTGGGCGCGCAGTTGGACGAATTGCTTGTCGAAGTCGGTGTATTGGTACATGGGCAACGAATCTCTTAAATCAAAACCAGTTTGGCGCCGGCCCAGGCCAGCAGCAGCGAGAGGCCAGAGCGGATGAGTCGCTCGGGCGTGCGCGACACCAGCCGCGATCCGAGCCAGATGCCGGGGAGCGAACCTGCCAGCAATTGCGCGAGCAAGGCCCAGTCCACCGAGCCCAGCGAGGCGTGGCCCAGGCCCGCGACGAGCGTCAGTGGCACGGCATAGGCAATGTCGGCGGCGACGATGCGCGGCAACGGCAAATGCGGAAAGACGAGCAGCAGCACCGTGACGCCAATGGCGCCCGCACCCACCGAAGTGAAGGTGACGAGGGTCCCGATCACGGCGCCGAGCAGGATGGGCAGGCTCCAGTGGCGCGGTTGGGTGGCTGCGGCACCGCTGGCTTGGCGGGCGGCCTGCTCCGCAGCCTGGCGCTGCGCCGAGAAGGCCAGCACCTTGTAGAGCATGGCTGCGGCGGTCAGCAGCAGGGCAAAGCCCAGGGTGCTGGTCATGAGGTGCTGCACGTGCTCGCTGGTGGGGCCCAGGCGTTGCAGCATCCACAGCGAGCCAAGTGCGGCGGGAATGCTGCCGGCGCACAGCAGAGCCACCGCCTTCCACGGCACCAGACGTTGGCGCGCCATGCTCACCGTGCCGCCCATTTTGGTGAAAGCGGCAAACAGCAGGTCGGTGCCAATGGCCAGGTGGGGCTTCACGCCAAAGAAAAAGATCAGCACCGGCGTCATCAGCGAGCCGCCGCCCACGCCCGTTAGGCCGACGATGAGGCCAACAAGAAAACCGGCAAGAATGAACGCGAAATCGGGCATGGACGCCACTCTAGGGGGCGTTCATATAAAACCAAACGACTGTTTGGTGCTTCCTATATTCCAATAAGCTTATGTCAATTTCAGTGAGAGGGAATCTGCGCTGCCTTGGGCAGACACCGCTCACTGGACATCGCGCGTGCCAGCCGCGACTCCACCGGTAGCGGTTCGCCGTGCAGTTGCGCCGCCAGCAGCTCGCCGCACAGCACGGCCCGTGTCAGCCCGCGCGCGCCCATGGCGGTGCAGACCCACAGGCCGGGCAGGGTCGTGGGGTTCAGCGGTCCGACGATGGGCAGGCGATCGCGCGCCGTACAGCGCACGCTGGCCCAGGCCTGCACGCTGTGCACCGCAGCGGCGCGTGCAGGGTCAAAGGCCGACTGCAGTGCGGTGGCCGCCTGGGGCAGCAAGTCGTGCAAATGCTGCCAGTTGCTGACATGGGCGGCGGCACGCTCATCCTCCGTCAGGGGCAAATGCGCCACATCGCGCTCGAAGGTGGAGCCCATGTGCCAGGCGTGGCCCCCACCCTCCATGGGCACCTGCGCCACCAGGCCGCCGTTGCCGTTCACAGGAAAGGGCGGCAGCCCGGCGCTTTGTGCGTTCTGCCGTCCCCAGGACATTTGGCCGCGCACGGGCTGCAGGGGCAGGAGGGGCGCGTTAATGTCGGCTAGCAGCGCGTTGCAGGCGGCCCCGGCCGCCAGCACCACCAGTTCGGCCTCGGCCACGGGTTGGCCCTGGGTGTCCAGCACCTGCCAGATGGGGGCCGCATCGCTGGCTTGGCCGGGCACGCGTTGCAGATACGCTACTTGCGCCTCAGCGCGCCAGGCCATGCCGGGTTGCGCCAGCAAGGCCGCCAC
>JBATPF010000521.1:0-4186 GCA_049291355.1 Giesbergeria sp. | reverse complement strand
CACATACACCGTATCGCCCTTGGACCCTTCGGGCCAGGTACCCATGGCCGGCTGATCGGCTGCATAGGCCCATTGCAATCCACCGAAAGTAGTCAGCAAAGTGCCCGCACTGAGCTGAAGCGCATTGCGACGCGAAATTCCAAGAATTTCACGGTTTTGGATTTTGGAATCCGACATATGTCTCCTCGTTGAATTCGGCCTAGACAAAGCCAGGCCTCGCCCGATAAGTTACAAAGAAATGCGACCATGAGAATTCGTCGTCCACCGGGCAATGCCGACACCGATCAAAATCGCAATTAACCTGCCATCAAAATAAAATGGCTAGGCGTTTCCCATGCGAAACAGTATTCAATTTAGCACTGCAGGGAAGGTCGCGAAAAACTCGAAAACCCTGAATGAAATGGCCGTCATTTGTCAGGCATATGTAAGAGAAATGGATGTGAGACCACCTATCAATATCTCTTTTTCGAGCGATGCCCCGATGGATTTTGCCACTGACATGGCGCTTCATTCGTTTGGGGGGCGATGGGCTCTGTTGCTCGCGGCACGCCGGCTGCCTGCAGTCCCCGACTGCCTGTCATACCGCGTTCGCTCACCTGCAACCGGTAGCTCCTTGTGCCACTGCCCCCACTTACAATCCCCCGCCAGCCTCCCCGTAGTTCAATGGACAGAACGAGTGCCTCCTAAGCGCTAGATACAGGTTCGATTCCTGTCGGGGGGACCAGAGAATGTGGACGCCGCAAAGGCTGGTGCGTCAGGCGACCGCCATCTGTTCTTACGGCACCACCGGCACCGCGTATCCGCTGCCATCGGTATAGACAAGCACCCCTTGCGCGTCGAGGCGAAAACTGCCCGCGCGGAATTCACGGCGCAGCGGCATGCTTACCCGGCCAAAGACGAGGTCTGCGGCGCCCACCACCGCCACGCCCACTTCAACCATGGCGCTGTGCGACAAGGCCAACTGCTGCTCCACCTCGTCGCACTGCACCAGGGTCTGGGCGTGGGTGCTGCAGGCATTGTCCAACGAGGCCTGGGCGCGTCCTAGCATGGCCCGGGGGTCTCCGCTTGCCGTCAGCTGGGCGATCAGCTTGCGCAGGCTTTCTTGCGCCGTCAGCTCCTTTTCCAGGCGCGCAAGCAAGTCACGGTAGCGCGTTTCCAGCGCGTGGTTGGCACCCAGCACCAGATGCGTGACACCGCTGGTGGGAGAACCCAGCAGCGGCGTCTTGATGAGCATCATGGCCGTAGCGCGGCCACCTATGAGCCGCCCACGACGTGGCGATCCGGTACCGATGAGAATCTGATTGAGAGACTGCAGCTCGCATTCCATGGCCATGTCATGGATCGCGATCACTGTGCCGGCATGGAGCTGCGATGCCTCGGCAAAGCGCACGGCAATGGCGCCCTGCGCGTGCAGCCGGGCATGCGCGATGACGCCTCCCGCCACGTTGATGTCGCCTCCGGCTTGCAGCAGACCGCCATCCACCAAACCGCCCACCACGATGTCGCCGCCAGCTTCGACCTTCATCTCCTGGCCAATGTCGCCTTCGACATGGACGGTCCCTTCGTAGTGAATGTTGCCGGTAGCCATGCTGACTTCGGCAAGTCTCAGCACAGGCTCCACCATGATCCCGCCGTGCACGCGCACCGGCTGGCCGGTCAGGCAGGCCTGCAGGAGATTGGGGTCGTCGGCGGACACCTTGGCGCCCGCGAGCTGCAGCGCAAACGGCTCGTCGAGGCCCGGCTGGGCCGTGAGCACATCACCGCGAACGGTAAACCCCGCAACTCCCGGCGTGGCGGGTTTTCGGCGCATCAGCAAGGCCCCGGAATGCACCATGACGATGCCATCGTGTTCGCGGTAGTCGATCATGCCGTCTTCATCCAGCCTGGGGGTTCGATCCGGTGTTGCGGGAATCAGTTCTTCAAACTCTGCGTCGTGCCCATCTTCGTGCAATGCCCCGCGCGCCACCACCATGGCCTCACAGGCCCCGGCTGCCACGGCCTGGCGCACGGCGGCTGCATCGATGCCGGCGACCACGCCGGCCAGCGTCAAGGCATTCATTGCATCTTCCGGGTTGGCCGGCCTGCCGCCCTGCGCAGGGCGGATCGTCAGCGTGGCCGACATGGCATCCAGAGCCATTTGAACGTCCAGGGTGGCGTCACTGCGCTGCGCTACCAGCAGCACGAAGGGCGAAGACGCAGCCGCGAAGTCCTTGGCGGCGCGCTCCAGCGCGTCGTGATCGACACCGTACGCACCATAACCCTCCCCTGCCAACCAGTCATGCAGCGCGGCCGCGTCGACAGGCTCACGCCCGTCCACCGGCTCCACGCTCAGGAATACCTTGCCGTCGGTTTCGCTAAGTGCCATCCCCGCAAAAGCCATGTCCCGTCGCCTCCACGCACGGTTGTCGTCTGGTCTGCGCCATCCAGCGCTGGGCGGTCAACGCCGCGCTGCTACAAGGCTTATAGCTTACGTAGAGCTTGCAACCAATAGACGCAGATCAAGCAACGGAACCCTCGGCAGTTCAGAGGTTCGGCAACACCAACTGCGCGTCCAGCCAGCCGCGCAGGCTGTTGACAAAAGCCCAGGCATGCACACGCGGCGCAGCTTCCAGGCGCACCACGGTTTCCTGCACCTTGCCTGAGCGCAGCGCCAATGCGCGGCCGACACCGGGCAGCAAACCGCTGGCGAGCGGCGGCGTCACCCACTGGCCGTCCAGCAACATGGCGACGTTGCCGCGGGTGCATTCGGTGATTTCGCCCGCCTCGTTGTAGAGAATGGTGTCGAACACGCCCGGCTGCGACGGAGCAAACGCGTCGTAGTGCGCTCGCCGTGTGGTCTTGTAGCGGCAAAATTCTCCGGCCGCTTCGCGCAGCGGCTGGTGTGCAAGCTGCAGGCGCACCGGCGTCGGTGTGGGCTGCAGGGGAAAGGTTTCGGCGCGCGCACTGCCATTGACCGACAGCAGCAATCGCACGCGCCATGCGCCGGTGTGGCACTGGAGCGCAGCGATCTGCAGCTCTTGGCGCACGGTGTGGACGTTCCAGGCAAAGCCGAAGTGAACCGCGGCTTCGCCCATGCGTGCAAGATGAAGATCGGCATGATCGAACTTGCCGTCTCTCAGCGCCAGGGTTTCAAGGAGGTCAAACGGGGCACTGGCGCGCTCGACAAAAGCGCGCTTGTGGCGCCACTCAACCCATTCCCCCTCGGAGTCAGAGCCCGCAGTAATGCCGCTGCCAATGCCACATCTGGCGCGCACCGCCTGCTCCGAGTCCGTGGCTCCCATACGGAGCACCACGGTACGGATCGGCACGTTGAAGGTGGCCGCCACGCGATGCAAGCCGCCATCACCCGCCAGACCGCCAGGCCGCACCACCCCCACCGCCCCGCAGTACACCCCGCGCGGCGCGGGCTCGAGCGTGCGGACCATCTGCATGGCGCGCACCTTGGGCGCCCCGGTGACCGAGCCGCAGGGAAACAGCGCAGCAAACACATCGGCGAGGCAGATTCCAGGGCGCGTGCGTGCCCGCACGTCGGACGTCATTTGCCACACCGTGGGCAGCGGCGTGGTATCGAATAGCCGGGGCACCTGCACGCTGTGCGGCAGGGCAATGCGCGAGAGGTCGTTGCGCAGTAGGTCCACGATCATCACATTCTCGGCACGCTCCTTGTGGGCTGTGCGCAGGCGGGCGGCCTGGGCGGCGTCTTCCTCGGGCGTGGCGCCGCGCGCGGCTGTGCCCTTCATGGGGCGGGCCAGAATATCGCCGCCGCCGGCCACATCTTGCCAGTCAAAAAACAGTTCGGGCGAGACGGAGAGCACCTGCTCGCCCCCGGCATTGATGTGCGCCGCATAGCCGCCGGGCTGGGCGCGCTGCAGCGCGGCAAACAGCGCCGCCGCACTGCCCTGCAGCACGCCGGTGAGGGGTGCGGTGTAGTTGACCTGGTAGAGCTCGCCCGCGCCAATGGCCTGCTGGATGCGGCCCAGCGCGGCGTCAAAGGCGCTGCGCTCCAGGCCGCTGTTCCACACCACACGCGCCGCCTCCTTCAACTCCTCGGCAGGCCAGGGCTGGGGGACATCGTGCACGGCAAACCAGGCCAGCGGGCCATCTGCAGCGTGGGTTTGCAGCGCGGTATCGAACGCAGGCGCTGCCTCGTAGCGCACGTAGCCCACACACCAGTGGCCGCGCTGCG
>JBATPF010000520.1:0-5025 GCA_049291355.1 Giesbergeria sp. | reverse complement strand
GTGCCATTGCACGCGGCGTGCCGAGCAGCGGTTGGCCGCCACCGCGCGGACCCCAAGCGAGCGGCGCGGGCGCCTTCGTCACGATGTACTTGGGCATGGAAATCGCAATCGACTTCTCGCCACTCTCAATCGGTGCGGGCGTAGGCCCGAACGAGGCGACAAACATTGGCTGATTGGCCGCGAGCGCTTTCACAAAATTTGTCCAGTCGGCTTCGGAGGCAAAGACCTTTTCCTTCAGCCCCAGGAGCCACGAAATGGTGGAGCCGTGCGTCGCTGGGTCGGCCATTACGATGCGGCCTTTCCATTTGGCATCGGCCAAGTCTTCGTACTTCTTGGGAGCGTCGGGCGCCTGCACCTGTTTGGTGTTGTACAGGTAGGAGACGTATTCAATGCCAAAGAGCTGGATGGTGTCGTCCGGCCGTGTCCACTCGGGGTAGTCAGCGGCGGCAGGCGAGCGGTAAGGCGCCAACATGCCGTTGGCCTTGAGCAGTTCCAAAACAGGAAGCGGCCCTTGCACCACGTCAGCGAGCAGCTTGCCGGCACGTGATTCGGTGGCTACCGTGGAGACGAACTTGGAACTGGAAATGCGCGTGTATTCGCCTTGGATCCCAGTGTCCTTGCCAAAAGCCTCGACGATGGGCTTGACGGCGGTGATGTTGGCGTAGAAAACGGCCTTGCCCTCGGCACGCGCCGCAGCCAGATCATCGGCCGCTTGGCTGTGCGGCAGTGCGGCCGCCAATCCGGCGGCTCCGGCCAGTTGCAAAACAGTTCGTCTTTGAATGTTGGACATGCAGCGTCTCCGTTATTGCGCATCATTTAGTGTCTTGCAGCGGTCACTGTCCACGCTGCGCGGCGTCGTGAATGATCATAGCAATTACCCACCAAATGGGGCCGATGCGGCGATGGAGCGGATTTTGCCCATCAATCGGCCGACAGGGCACGCCACAAGATGTGGAACAGTTCGTTGAACTGATCCGTCAAGGGCTTTTCTCTCCACGCACGATGTGCATCAGTACCACGCGCCCCACCATTCCCATGAAAACGTCCAGCAGCACCTTGGACGACACCTGGCTGTTGAGCACGCCACGCGCCTGACCGTCTTTGAGGACGCCCAGGAAAGCACCCATCAGTTCGGGGCTTTCGTAGATGTCGATGTTTTTGTGGCGTGATACGGGCACGGCGGTGAACATCAGCAGCATCACGGCGGGGTGCTTGTCCATATAGTCCAGCGTGACCCAGCAGGTTTTGCGCAGGCGTTCGCGGGCATCGTCGATGCCTTGCAGGTGGTCGATCATGCGTTCGGCCAGGCGCCCCAGCAGGGTGTCCAGCATGCTGTACACCAGCGCCTCTTTGCTGCCAAAGTACTTGTAGATCGTCTGCAGCGAAACGTTGGCACGGCGCGCCACATCCTGCAGGCTCACTTCATGGAAGTCGCGGCTGGAGAAAAGCTCAAGCACGGCTTTTTCCAGTCGGTCCAAGGTGTCGCCGCGCATTTCGGCCAGCGGCGCCAGCAGGCGCTTCGCAGGGGCTTTGGCAGAGATGGCTGGAGGAACGCTGTCCGACATGGAAATCTATATTACCAAATGCAAGCTCGGCAGCACAAACCAATTGCGGCATCTTGCTTTCGGATGCCGCAATCGTCAACATGCCAACTCTTGCGACGCCTTTGTTTCCGGCAATTTGGTAAATGCATGTGCCGAACTTCCCTTTCCTCAATTTTCTGACGAGTCGATCTCGCGCGGTAATTTAGATTTCCGTAATTTGTATCGACTGGCTCAGATGTCTCTTTGAACATATCGCCAAAGGAGGCCCTGTGGCCATTCAAAATTTCCCTGCCGCCTGGATGACCGAAGAGCACCAGATGCTCCAAGATTCGGCCAGCCGCTTCTTCAAGGAGCAATGGGCGCCCAAAGACGCAGGCTGGCGGGAGGCCGGCATGATGGACCGCATGGCCTGGGAAGAGGCGGGGGCCAACGGTTTTCTGTGTGCGTCCATACCCGAGGAATACGGGGGCGCCGGTGGCGACTTTGGTCACGAAGCCGTGTTGATTCTGGCCCAGGGCGCGGCGGGGCTTTCGGGCTTTGGCGGCTCGCTGCATTCGGGCATCGTGGCGCCGTACATCCTGCACCATGGCACCGAGGAGCAGAAAAAGCGCTGGCTGCCGCGCCTGGCCACCGGCGAGCTGATTGGTGCCATCGCCATGACTGAGCCAGGCACGGGCTCGGACCTGCAGGGCGTGCGCACCACGGCCCTCAAAGAAGGCGACAGCTACCGCATCAACGGCAGCAAGACCTTCATCACCAACGGCCAGCTCGCCAATCTGGTCATTGTGGTGTGCAAGACCGATCGCTCTCAGGGCGCCCAGGGCATGTCCTTGCTGGTGCTTGAGATCGACGCTCTGGAGGGTTTTCGCAGGGGCCGCAATCTTGAGAAGCTGGGCATGGAGGCACAGGACACGTCAGAGCTGTTTTTCGACGATGTGGTGGTCCCGGCCAGCCATTTGCTGGGTATGCAAGAGGGTATGGGCTTCGCACAGCTGATGCAGGAACTGCCCCAGGAGCGTCTGATCGTGGCCGTTGCCGGCATTGCCGCGATGGAGTTGGCCATGCAGGAAACGCTGGCCTACACCAAGGAACGCAAGGCCTTTGGGAAGCCGATCTTTGCGTTCCAGAACACCCGCTTCAAGCTGGCCGAATGTCAGGCACTGTTGATGGCCTCGCGCGCACTGGTCGATGCGGCCATGGTGGCGCACCTCCAAGGCAAACTGGGTGTGGACCGCGCGGCGCTCATCAAGTACTGGATCTCGGACAACCAGTGCAAGCTGATCGACGAATGCCTGCAGCTTTTTGGTGGCTACGGCTATATGAAGGAATACCCCATTGCCCGGTTGTATGCCGACGCCCGTGTGCAGCGCATCTATGGCGGCACCAACGAGATCATGAAGGAACTGGCGTCACGCTTTCTGTGATGCCAATGAATCGTGGAGTGTTTCGAACAACACCAAAAGAAGAGGTTTGAAGATGCGTGACCCGGCCCTTGCAAGCATTTACGTCAGCTATTTCAACGAAACCCACCGGATGGTGCGTGACACCATGCGCCGGTTCGTGAACGAGGCTGTCAAGCCGCACATCGATGCCTGGGAAGAGGCGGGCGGCTTCCCGCGCGAGGTCTACGTGCAGGCCGGTAACCTGGGCCTGCTAGGCATTGGCCACCCCACCGAATTCGGCGGCGCGGGCGAGGCCGATGTTTTCCTCAAGGTGGCCGCCAGCGAAGAATTGATGCGCAGCGGCTCGGGCGGCTTTGTTGCCAGCCTGGGCTCGCTCGATATCGGCCTGCCGCCCGTCTGGCGCACGGGCTCGCGCGCGCTGAAGCAACGCATCGTGCCCCAGGTACTTGCGGGCGAGAAGATCATCGCCCTGGCCATTACCGAGCCGAGCGGAGGCTCGGATGTGGCCAACCTCAAAACGCGCGCGGTGCGGGATGGCGATCACTATGTGGTCAACGGCTCCAAAACCTTCATCACGTCGGGCGCACGGGCCGATTGCTACACGGTGGCCGTGCGCACCGGCGAGGCGGGGTTTGGCGGCGTTTCGCTGCTGCTGATCGAGCGCGGCACGCCGGGCTTCACGGTGGGGCGCAATCTCAAGAAGATGGGCTGGTGGGCATCTGACACGGCCGAGCTATTTTTCCAGGACTGCCGCGTTCCCGCAGAGAACCTGCTGGGGCCGGAGAATTCCGGCTTCTTCACCATCATGGCCAACTTCCAGGCCGAGCGCCTGAGTCTGGCCGTCATGGCCTACATGACAGCGCAGCTTGCGTTGGACGAGTGCATGGTCTATGTGAAAGAGCGCACCACCTTCGGCAAGCCACTGTCGAAGCACCAAGTGATCCGCCACAAGCTGGCCGAGATGGCTACGCAGGTGGAGGTGGCACGTGAGTACGCCTACCGCTGCGCTGCGCGCATGCAGGCCGGGGAATCGGCCATCGCCGAGGTGTCCATGGCCAAGAACTTCGCCACCTCAGTCTCCAGCATGGTCACTGACGAGGCGGTGCAGATTTTTGGCGGCATGGGCTTTATGCGCGAATCGCTGGTGGAGCGCCTGTACCGCGACAACCGGATTCTTTCCATCGGCGGCGGCACGCACGAGATCATGAACGAGATCATCGCCAAGCAACTGGGGCTCTGACCGCTGAGCAAATTGCATTGAATGCGCTGGGCATGTGCGCCGCCTTTTACACTGTGCCGCATGCTCACCTTTCACAATCCCATGCACCACCTGCATGCGCCCGCGCACGAGTTCTTTCGCGGCGAGAAGGTGCCTTGTTTTGAAACTCCGGCGCGCGCCGACTTTGTGCTCGCTGCGCTTCAGGCAGCCGGCCACAAACTGTGTGAGCCCGACCAGGACGCGGCCAGCGCTCTGGCGCAAATTCACTCGGAGCGCTACCTCGACTTTCTGCGCACGGCCTGGCCGCAATGGATCGCGCTCGATCCGCAGAACGAGCAGCGCCAGCCTTTTCCCTCGGTGTGGCCGGTGCGCAGCCTGCGAAGCGATATCGAGCCCGACAACTTCGTCGCGCGCTTGGGCCTGTATTCGATGGACAACGGCTCGCCGCTGGCAAGCGGTACCTGGGCGGCAGCGCGCGCCGGAGCGGATGCGGCGGCCAGTGCAGCGCACAGCGTGATGACTGGCGCGCGCGCCGCCTTTTGCCTCAGCCGCCCGCCCGGCCACCACGCCGGACACGACTTCATGGGTGGTTACTGCTTTATCAACAACGCCGCCATTGCCGCGCAAACCCTGCGCAACCTGGACGCTGAGCGCGTCGCGGTGCTGGATGTCGACTACCACCACGGCAACGGCACGCAAAGCATTTTTTATGAGCGTGACGACGTGTTCTTTGCCAGCATCCACGGCGATCCTCTGACCGAGTACCCGTTTTATCTGGGCCATGCGGACGAGACCGGGTTGGGCGATGGCGCGGGTTACAACCTGAATCTGCCCTTGCTGGCTGGTAGCAATGCAGCGG
>JBATPF010000519.1:0-4506 GCA_049291355.1 Giesbergeria sp. | reverse complement strand
GCCAGCCGCCCATGCGGCGCAGCAGCAGCACGAGGGCCGAGACGCATATCAAGCCCATCGCCAGCGCAATGCCCGCCGCGCCCCAGCGCCCGGCGTCGCCCAGCAGCAGCGAGCGGTGCAGGTTTTTCACCCAGCGTGGCAGCGCCGAAGGCTGCCAGGCGCCCAGCACCCGACCGTCGACCGGGTCCACGTAATGCGCCTGCGCCTGGTCGCCGACAAAGCCAAACACCACGATGGCGCCCGAGGGCAGGTGGCGGATTTCTTCCGCGCCCGGGACGGTGCGCACCACACGCTCCACCAGCGTTGCTACCGACAGGTCGCCCGGTGCCGCAGGTGCCTGCCATGCCTCCTGCACCGGGTCAAACGCCAGAATGGCGCCGCTAAGACCCAGCACCAGCGCCAGAGTGCCCACCGTCAAACCCAGCCAACGGTGAATGGCTTTCCAACCCATGCGCACGCCCTTTACTGCAGTTGGAAGGTCAGGGACTGGAGGTATTGCTTGCCGGCCTGTGGCTTGCCGGCGTTGCCGGTGGTCAGCGGTACGCGGATTTCCGATGGACTGTCGCGCATGTCTTCGACGGCCGCGTCGATGTGGATTTCGTAGCCTGCGTCAATCAACGCATCGGCCAGATCGGCCGTGACCTTGAGCGTGCGTCCTGCCCCCACGCTGGCGCCGGTGACACCATTCAGACGCTTGGCATCGCCGCTTGAGAGCCGATTCCAGTCAGACAAATGCTTGTAGTACTTGGCCTTGCCGCCGGCCACCCACAGCGTGCCCGCGTACGCCCCTTTGGCGTCGGTCAGGTAGGCGGCCAGGTAGGCGCCGTCGCCGCCATAGTTCTTGAGCTGGGCGGTCAGCGTGACCTGGCGGCTGTGCGCCAGGGCGGGCACGGCCAGCGCGCAGGCGGTGGCGAGAACGGTGAAGAGAGGTTTGGACATGGGGTTGCTCCGACTAAAAAAGGTTTACTCAATCTGGCCGCGCGGCGCGGTGCCAGGGGTGAACAGAGGCGATGGCGCGGCAGCGCCGCCCGGTTGCGGCCCGACGTGCTCACGGTCACGGTCACGGTCACGATCGCGCTCCCGGTCGCGTTTGCGGTCCCGTTGCTTGAGCTTCAATACCTTCAGGGTTTCGGGGTCGATCTTGGCCTTGAAGCTGCGGCCCTGACTGTCCGTGCCACGAATTTCGTAGCAGCCATCGTCGATTTTCAGCCGCTGAATCTGCCAGCCCTGCCGGTCCGCCATCTGGCGGAGCGCCTCGCGCGATTGCCAGCGCTCTACCGGCGCATCGCAATCGTCGTCGGCCCAAATGGGCAGGGCAACCAGGCCCAGGGAAAGGGCCAGCAAACCACCACGCAGGCGGGGAGAGTGTTTCATGGAGGGCTCCTTTTAATTGATTAACGCATGGCGAACGATTCACGATGCAAGCGCCAGCGGCTTGGGCCGCGTGCGTGCTCGTGCAGGGTGTCACCCAGACCCTGGGGGCCGCAGAACCAGATATCCAACGGTCCAGGTTCGGCTTGCAAAGCCTGCGGCGTGAGACGCTGGCCCTCAGCCTCGTTGTGCACCGTGAGCGGCACGATCGGCAAGGCCTCTGCACACAGACGCTGCAGGCGCGGCAACAGCGGGTCGTGCCGTGCGTCGCGGGTGCAGTAGTGCATGTGCACAGAGGCGGGGTCGCGGCCCTCGGCGGGTCTGCCGGGTTGGCGAGCTTCCAGCAGCGCAAGAAAGGGGGTTACGCCCACGCCTGCCGCCACCCACACCTGCTGGCGGCGGCGCGAGCCTTTGCCGTGAAAGCGACCGTAGGGGCCTTCGATGTCCACGCGCTGCCCGGCGTGCAGGCGCCGGTGCAGGGTTCGGGTGTAGTCGCCCAGCGGCTTGATGACCAGGCGCAGCAGGGGCTCGCCCTCGGGGCTGTGGCCCAGCGCATGCGGTGCACTGGCAATGGTGAAGGGGTGAGCACCTTCGGCAGCGTCAAAGCGCACAAAGACGAACTGTCCGGCGCGGTGTCCGCGCCAGCTCTTGGGCATGGCGCAAATCACCTCGATGGGTGCGCCCGTGGGCGTATCGCCCAGCACCGAAACCGACTGGACACGTGCCACATGGTTGCGCGAAAGCCCGACCCAGCCCGCCAGCGACCACACGGCAGCCAAGCTGCCCAGTGCCAGCAGCGCGCCCATCAGCAGGCCCAGCGGCAGCGCCCAGAATGTGAGCGGCATGAGCGCCACCGCATGCAGCACCAGCGCCAGGAACAGCAGCGGCATGGCGCGGTGCAGGAGGCGCCAGTGCTTGTAGGGCAGCAAGCGCGACACCAGCGTGAGTGCCACCATGACCAGTAATAGGTAGAAGGCCCACTCGCCCAAATCCTTGGCAAAACCGCGGGTATCGGTCAGCCAGGGCAGCACGGCGTCGTGCCCCGGTTTTCCGGCGCGTCCCCAAAAAGCCTTGATCCAGCCACTCGACTCTTTGGCGCCCCAGTGCACGATGGCGGTAAGCGCTGCGCAAATGCCCGCCCATTTGTGCAGGCGATAGACCTGATCCATGCCGCCCAGCAGGCGATCGAACAGCGGCAGGCGCAGAGCCAATAGCATGACCAGCGCCATCAGGCCGATGCTCCACAGCCCGCTCAAATAAATCACATGCTGGCGCAATTGCCACCAGCCCAAGGCGGCGCCTTGTGCATCGACCAGGGGCAACACCCCCAGATCGGCCGGCGCGACCGCCATCCACGCCAGGCCGATGCCCAGCAACCAGATTCCTAGTGCCACTTTGGTACGCATGAGGTCCTTCCCTTTGTTGTTCCATGGCATTGTGGAAAATGCAACTTGAACCCATGCTGAAGGGCACATTCATGCTCCGTTCATCGCCTATGGCGTAAAAAATCGGCTTATGGCCTCTTGCACCGCACACCCCCTTCGCCGCCTGGCCCTCACGTGCCTGGCGCTGCTTGTGCTTGGTGCAAGCCCCGTGCTGAGGGCCGATGACCATGAGTCCCATGAACTGGCGCGGCAGGCGCTTGAACAAGGCCGCGTGCTACCCCTGCGCACCGTGCTGGAAAAAATCGAACGCGACTACCAGGGGCAAGCGCTCAAGGTGGAGTTCGAGCAGGACGATGGCCGCTTCCTCTATAAGATTCGATTGCTGCAAAGCGATGGCCGCATGGTCAAGCTCAAAGTCGATGCCGTCGATGGCCGGGTGCTGGAGACCAAGCGCAAGGAACGCGAAAAGGACAGGGATGCGCATCCTCGTCGTTGAAGATGAACCCACACTGTGCGCCCAGCTGGTGCATGCCATCACGGCCGCAGGGCACACGGTGGAAAGCGCCAGTGACGGCGTCACCGCTCACTATTTGGGCGACGTGGAAGACTTCGACGCCGTGGTGCTGGACCTGGGCCTGCCCACGCTCGATGGCCTGTCGGTGCTGCGCCGCTGGCGGGCTGCGGGGTGCACCATGCCGGTGCTCATCCTCACTGCGCGCAGCGCCTGGCATGAAAAAGTGGCCGTCATCGACGCCGGTGCCGACGACTACCTGGCCAAACCCTTTCACATGGAAGAGTTGCTGGCCCGCCTGCGCGCCCTGCTGCGGCGCCGGGGCGAACATGCCAGCGCGCAGTGGCAATGCGGGGCCATCCTGCTCGACACGCGCCAGGCCCGCGTGCTGGTCGACGGCCTGCCGCTGCAACTCACCAGCCATGAGTTCAAGCTGTTGTCTCTGCTGATGCAGCGCAAGGGCGAAGTGCTCTCGCGCACCGAACTGTCCGAGCACTTGTACCCGCAAGACAGCGACCGCGATTCCAACACCATTGAAGTCTTCGTCGGCCGGCTGCGCAAAAAACTGCCTGCTGGCAGCATAGAAACCGTGCGGGGCCTGGGTTACCGGTTGATTGACGTGGGGCACGCAGTGTGAAAGCCGGCTCGCTGCGCCTGCGCCTGCTGGCAGGCACGCTGGCCTGGATGCTGCTGGCCATTGCCCTGGTGGGCTGGGGCCTGCGCACCTTGTTTCAGGACCACGTCACACAACAGTTGCAAGCCCAGCTGGTGATGCAGCTGGATCATCTGAGCGCTTCTGTCGACTGGAATTCGCCTGGCAGCGGCAGCGTCAGCCCCATGGCGGCCGACCCGCGCCTGGCACAACCCTTGTCGGGCCTGTACTGGCAGATTGACCAGTTGGGGCCAGCGCCCCAGGCGGGCGTGGCGCGCTCGCGCTCGCTGTGGGACCAGGTGCTGCGCTTGCCCGACGCGCCCAAGTCCTACCCTGCCATCGGCTACAGCGTTCTGCCACTGCAGGACGCCCAGGGCCACACCTTGCTGGCCGTGGCACGCACCCTGCAACTGCCCGAAGACGATGCCCCACTGCTGCGCCTGGTGGTGGCGGGCGACAAAGCCCTGCTGGCCGAGCCCTTGCAGCGCTTCACCCGCATGCTGCTCATCGCCCTGGGCCTTTTGGCGCTGGGCCTGGCACTGGCAGTGGCGGTGCAGTTGCAACTGGCGCTGCGACCGCTCCAGCTC
>JBATPF010000518.1:0-3545 GCA_049291355.1 Giesbergeria sp. | reverse complement strand
GATTTTGGTGAAACCTTCGGTTTTCGCTTTCGACGCTCCAAGTCCGACAGACTCCTAGCACCGGGCGCGCAGCGAGCAGGCCGCGGGTGTACGGGTGGGCCATGCGGGCGAAGACCTCCTGCGTCGGGCCGGATTCGACTACGGTGCCGCCGTACATCACCAGCATCTGCGCGGTGTGCTGCGCCACCACGGCCAAGTCGTGCGAGATCAGCAGCAGCGCCATGCCACGCTCGGCCACCAGTTCAGCCAGCAGGGCGAGGATCTGCGCCTGCACCTCCGTGTCGAGCGCGGTGGTGGGCTCGTCGGCAATCAGCAGTTCCGGCCCGCAGGCGAGCGCCATGGCGATGCAGATGCGCTGGCGCTGTCCACCCGAAAATTCGTGCGGGTAGCCCCCCATGCGGCGCGCTGCGTCGGCAATGCCTACGCGCTCCAGCAGCGCGAGCGCCTCTTTGTGCGCATCGTTGCGCCGCATGCCTCGGTGGATGCGCAGCGGCTCTGCCACTTGGTCGCCCACACGGTGCAGCGGATTGAGCGCGGCCATGGGCTCCTGGAACACCATGGCGATGCGGTTGCCGCGGAGCTGGCACAGGGCGGGCTCGTCCAGCCCCACCAGTTCCTGCCCGGCCAGGCGGATGCTGCCGCTCACTTTGCTGCTCTCGGGCAGCAGGCCCATCAGCGCCAGCGCGGTCAGCGACTTGCCGCAGCCCGATTCGCCAATCAGGCCCAGCGTACCGCCAGCGTCCAGCGAGAAATCGATGCCGCGCACGGCAGCCACTGTGCCGCGCGGCGTGGCGAGCGCAATGCGCAGGTCGGTGACGGTGAGGAGCGGCATGGGCGTCTCTCAGCGCGAACGGGCCAAGCGCGGGTCAAGCAAGTCCCGCAGCCCGTCGCCCAGCAGATTCAAGCCCAGCACCGCGCACGCAATGGCTGCACCCGGCCACACGGCCAGCAGCGGTGCCTGGTACATCAAGGTTTGCGCATCGGCCAGCATCCGGCCCCACGACGGCTGCGGGGGCTGCGTGCCCAGGCCCAGGTAGGACAGCGCCGCCTCGGCCAAAATCGCCAGCGCAAACTGCACCGTGGCCTGCACGATGAGGGCAGAGGCGATGTTGGGCAGCACATGCTCCAGCGTGATGCGCAGCTGCCCCTTGCCGCAGGCACGCGCCGCCAGCACGTAGTCGCGGGACCACACCGAGAGCGCCCCGGCGCGCGCCACGCGGGCAAACACCGGAATGTTGAAAATGCCTATCGCCACGATGGCGTTGACCAAGCCTGCGCCCCAGGCGGCCGTGAACAAAATGGCCGTGAGCACGGCCGGGAAGGCAAAGCTGAAATCGGCGAGCCGCATCACCAGCTCTTCCACCCAGCCGCGCCGCGCGGCGGCCAGCAAACCAAGCGCAGTGCCAATGACGAGGCCAATGCCCACGGCCACCACGCCGGCCATCAAACTGCTGCGCGAGCCCACCAGCAAAAGCGACGCCACATCGCGGCCAAAGGCGTCGGTTCCGAGCCAGTGCACGCTGTTGGGCGGCGCCAGGCGCTGCGCCATGTCCATGGCAAACGGTGACCACGGTGTCCACCACAGCGACAAAAGTGCTGAACCCAGCACCAGCAGGGTGAGTGCGCCGCCAAACACAAAGCTGCCATGGCGCAGCGCACGCGGCCAAGAGCGGTGACGCATGACACTGCTGCTCATGCCGTGCGCTGCGCCAGCCGTGGATCAACGAGGGCGGCCAGCACATCCACGGCAAAGTTGACGAGCACCACCATGCCGGCGAGCAGCAGCACGCAGTTGCGCACCACGATCACGTCGCGGTTGGCGATCGACTGAAACACCAGCCGCCCCAGACCCGGCAGGGCAAACACGTTTTCCACCACGATGGTGCCGGCCAGCAAGCCGGCAAACTGCAGGCCCATGACGGTGAGCACAGGCACCAGCGCGTTGCGCAGCACATGGCGCCACAGCGCCGCGCGGCGGGTCAGTCCTTTGGCGCGCGCGGTGCGCACGAAATCTTCGCGCAACACTTCGAGCAGCGCCGAGCGCGTAATGCGCGCCAGAATCGCCCCCTGCACCACGGCCAGCGCCACAGCGGGCAGCAGCAGGGCCTGCAGCGCCGGCCAGAAACCGCCGCCATCCTGGGCGCTCCAGCCCGGGAAGCCGCCGGCTGGCACCCACTGCAGGCGCACCGCAAACAGCAGAATCAAAAGAATGGCGAGCCAGAAATTGGGCACCGCAATGCCCAGTTGCACCAGCGCCATCACGCCGGTGTCGCCCGCGCGGTTGTGGTGCGCGGCGGCAAACATGCCTGCGGCCAGTGCCATGGCCACAGCCAGCGCCATCGCGATCAGCGCCAGCGGCACGGTGACGGCCAGCCGCTCAGCCACCAGTTCCCCCACTGGACTGCCGTAGGCGTAGCTTGTGCCCATGTCGCCCTGCAGCAGTCCCTGCACCCAGCCCGCGTAGCGCTGCCAGGCGGGCTGATCGAGCCCCAGCTGGCGCGCCAGCTCAGCGACGGCCTCGGGCGCGGCGTCCGGTCCCATCATGGTTTGTGCAGCGTTTCCGGGCAACACGTCGAGCACCACAAACACCACGGCCGACGCAGCGGCCAGCGTGAGCAGCAAGGTGATGAAGCGTCGCAGAAGAAACAGGCGCATGAGAAGGGTGGGGCAGAGCGGCAAACGCGCGTCGCCAGCTTAACGGCAAAGCCAGCACGCGCTGTAGTGCGTTGGCCCGGGCCGGATAATCAAGGCTTTGCGGCAGCGCTATGCCCCGCATCACCCACGGAGTGCGCAATGGCCTTGAGGATCACCGACGAATGCATCAACTGTGACGTCTGCGAGCCCGAATGCCCGAACCAGGCCATCACCATGGGCGAGGAAATCTACGAGATTGACCCGCACAAGTGCACCGAATGCGTGGGCCACTTCGACCAGCCGCAGTGTGTCGAGGTCTGCCCGGTGGCCTGCATTCCCGTGGACCCCAAGCACGTGGAGAACCGCGAAACGCTGTGGCAAAAATTTCAGCGTTTGCAGGAAGCCAAAGTTTAGAAGTTCGGGTGTTTTTCCGCCTCGGCGCGGGCTCGCTTTTTAGGTGGCTTGCTGTTGCCGGCGGCGGGTGCCGGGATGTGCGCCCGGCGGCGCAGTAACTTTCTCTTGCGTCGCCTAGGACCAGTCACCAAAGAGAAGGCGACCCCGCTGTCCGTGTCCCCTTCGCTGCGCTACGGGGCAACCTGCGGTGCTCGCTTCAGGCGGGGTCCGTGCAAACTCGCCTGCGGCTCAAACAGTGCACGGCCCTGATCCGCCTGAAGCTGCGCTCCTCGGCACGGCCAGAGGGGATGGGGAGCCAGCATCCGTTCGGGCCATGGCTACGCTCGGCTTGGCAGTGGGAGCGCGCACGGCGCAGGCATTGGGGGCGCAGTGCAACCGTCGGATCACGATGCAGCGAAGCGAGACTCGTGCTCAGACCCCAATCCCGGAACTTCAGGCGCATCGGTCGAAACCCGCCGGTGCGCTCAGATTTTTAGAAAAAATGGCCTCTAGCGCAT
>JBATPF010000517.1:0-4315 GCA_049291355.1 Giesbergeria sp. | reverse complement strand
GTACCGGGCTGCATGCAAGCTCTGCAGCGCAGCGCTCAGGCCAGCAGCGCGTCCACACGCGCTCGCGCAGGGGCGCAATCGCCAAAGCGCTCTTGCACCCAGGCCGTGTCGAAATAGGTGGGCAGGTAGCGCTCGCCGGCATCGCACAGCAGCGACAGGATGGAGCCCTGCTCGCCGCGCTGGCGCATTTCGCCCGCCAGCGCCAGCATGGCAACAAAGTTGGTGCCGGTGGACGGCCCCACGCGCCGTCCCAGCAACTGCGAGAGCGCCTGCATGGCCGCAACGGAATCCGCATCGGGCACCTCCACCATGCGGTCCACCAGCGTGCGAATGAAGCTCGGCTCCACCCGCGGGCGTCCAATGCCTTCAATGCGCGATCCCGGCGCAGTAAGCGCGGCGTCACCGCTTGAGTGGTAGGCGCTGAACACCGAGCCCGCCGGGTCGGCGACGCAGAGTGCGCTTGCGTGGCGCTGGTAGCGCACATAGCGGCCAATGGTGGCGCTGGTGCCGCCGGTGCCGGCGCCGACCACGTTCCAGCGCGGGATGGGGTGGCGTTCGCGCGCCATCTGCGTGAACATGCTCTCAGCAATGTTGTTGTTGCCGCGCCAGTCGGTGGCGCGCTCGGCGTAGGTGAACTGGTCCATGTAATGCCCGCCGGTCTGCGCGGCGATGGCGTGGGCTTGCTCGTACACGGCGCCCGCGCTCTCCACCAGGTGGCAGCGCCCGCCATGGAATTCAATCTGGGCAATCTTCTCGGGCGAGGTGCCGCGCGGCATCACGGCCACAAAGGGCAGGCCCAGCAGGCGCGCAAAGTAGGCTTCGCTCACCGCCGTGGAGCCGCTGGAGGCCTCGACAATCGTGGAACCCTCGCGCACCCAGCCGTTGCACAGCGCGTAGAGAAACAGCGAGCGCGCCAGCCGGTGCTTCAGGCTCCCGGTGGGGTGGGTCGACTCGTCCTTCAAATACAGGTCAATGCCCCACTGCGCATAGCAGGGCAGGCGCAGCGGAATGAGGTGCGTGTCGGCGCTGCGCTGGTAATCGGCCTCGATGAGGGCGATGGCGGAGTGGAGCCAGGGGGTGGGCGATGTCATGGGGGGATTGTCGGGCAGATCAGCGCAGCCGTTAGTGGCTGCTGATGGCCAGGCACGGCCTGCGAAGCCGCTGAAACGGTAGTCTGGTTTAGGCTGATTGCAGCCGGTCAGCAGAAGAACTCCGGCGACTGTGGTGCGCCCATAGCGGCCGTTGGCTGAGTTGCGCTTACGGCGGCTTACGGTAGCCTGGCCACTTCCGCCTCAATTCCGCAGTGTGTCGTAGCATCCCATCCAAACTATTGAGCGGGGGAGATTCGCGATGACGATCCTAGCGGCGATTCAAAAGTGGTCAGAAGGCCTACCAGCATGGCAGCGCCATGCCATCGCTGTCCTCTACGAGCGGCCAACTCCGACCGCCGCCGACTTGGACGATATCTACGCCCTGCTCAAGGCTAGCAAGGGAATCGCTGATCCCAAAAACCGGCAGGCCAGAGTTCTCACTCCCGAGCAAGTCGCCGCACCGCATGTAGAGGCGGGCGCAGTGCAGCTCACCGCCATCAGGGACCTGCGCGGCGTTAACGCGCTCGCAGCAGGCAAGACTCTCCCGATCTCCCCTGCAGGCCTCACCGTCATCTACGGAGACAACGGCGCTGGCAAGTCAGGCTACTCGAGAGTGTTAAAGCAGGCTTGCCGGGCTAGGGACCAGTCCGAGAAGATACACGGCAACGTCTACCTCCCTAAGGCCAAACGCGAGGTGCCCTCGGCCAAGTTCGATGCCCTCGTCGGCGGAGCGGTCGCCGAGTACGCCTGGGCCGAAGGCGTTGCAGCGCCGGTCGAGCTATCTTCCATCGCTATCTTCGACTCAGCCTGCGCCCGGGCCTACGTAGACAACCACGGCGACTTCGCCTATGCGCCCTATGGCCTCGATATCCTAGCCAGCCTTGCCCAGGTTTGCGTCGCGCTCAAGGAACGGGCGGCGAAGGAACAACAGGCCTGCCAGCCCAACTTGCTGCCATTCCAGCGTCTCGCTCAAAGTCCTACCGAAGCTGGGCGGCTTGTCGCCGGGCTCTCGGCCAGGACTGGCAAGCAGGATGTTGATCGTCTTGCTGAAATGACGCAAGCCGAGGCGGAGCGCACGGACCTTCTCGCAAAGACGCTCGCCGAAGCTGACCCGAAGAAGCGGGCGGCCGAATTGCGCGCGAGGGCGTCGCGGGTGGAGAGTCTCGCGAACCGCGCGGCCAAGATGGAGGAGGCGCTATCCGATCAAAAAGCCTTCGCGCTGCGCGACTCGATCGAGAAATCCGGCATCGCCAAGGCAATGGCAGAAGCGGCCGCGAAGAAGTTCCAGGCTCTCGACGCCTTGGAGGGGACATTCGGCGAGCAATGGGGCGCGATGTTCAAAGCGGCCCGCGACTTCTGCGCGGTCTCGCCTCCCGTATGCGATTTTCCTCACCTTGGCGCAGAGGACCGTTGCCCGCTCTGCCAAAACGCGCTAGGCGAGGACGGCTCAGCGCGCCTCGCCGCGTTCGATGATTTCATTAAGGGCGCTGCCGCGAGGCTGGCCGCTGCCGCGCGGGCGGCAGCGGAGGGCGCCTTCCGGGATGCCAGGGACGCGCCCACGGATCTACTGTTCGACGAAGCCCTCCGACAAGATCTGGACGACCTCCCCGGCCTTGTCCAGGCGTGTAGCGATCTGCAGCCCGCTGCGGTCGCCAGACGTGACGCGATCATCAAGGCGGCGACTCCAAACGCAGGTCAGCCGTGGGATGCTCTGCCCGCGCTCTCCGACAGCCCCACGGCTGGCTTGCGGACTCTTGCAGGACATTTGCGGCAGCAAGCGGTCACGCTCGAAGAGTCGATGAATATGAAAGAACGGGCGGAGATGGAAAAGGAATACGCGGAACTGCGTGCCCGCCAAGAACTGTTTGCGCTCAAGGATGCGGCGCTTCACGCCATCCAAGCATTCGGGCTGGCCGCGACGCTGGGCCAATGTGTGGCCGCGACAGCCACCGCTGCGATCTCGCGCAAATCGACCGAACTGACCAGTACGATGGCCAGTCAGGAAGTGGCGGACGCCCTCACTGCGGAGCTCCGGACGCTGGGCGTCCAAGACATCAAGGTCGCGATGCGGCCCAGTTCTGCCAGGGCCAAGACCACCTTCAAGCTAGTCCTCGAGACCGACGGAGGCGGTTCTCCGGCGGATGTGCTCAGCGAGGGCGAGCAACGCGCTATCGCACTGGCGTCTTTCTTGGCGGAGGTCCGGCTTGGAAAAGGTTCTGGCGGCATCGTTTTCGACGACCCTGTCTCATCCCTGGATCACGTGCGACGCGAGCGCGTAGCCAAGCGCCTTGCGCTAGAAGCTCAGGAGCGTCAAGTGGTTGTCTTCACGCACGATATCTTCTTCCTAAGCACGCTGATGGCTGATGCCGCAGTGGCAGGCATGGCTCCGACGGCGTTGACGCTCACAAAAACATCAGAGGGCTTCGGCGTGGCCGATGTGAGCCTTCCATTCGCTGGATCGGCCACCAAAGACCGCGTCGGACTGCTGCGGAACAAACAGGTCAATTGCGAGCGGCTAAGGAAGGCGAATGACCCGAGCTATAACTTGCATGCTCGCGATTTTTACAGCGATCTGCGCATGGCCTGGGAGCGAGGTGTTGAGGAGGTGTTGTTCAACAAGGTGGTGCAGCGCTTCCAACGAGGAGTCTCTACCCTCGGGCTAGGCAAGGTCTCTGTGGCTCCGGACGACGTGGCACCTGTGACGGCGGGCATGACAAAGTGCTCGAACTACACCGGGCATGACGGAGCACCCGAGGCAAACATTCCCATCCCCGAGCCTGCCGACATGACCTCCGATTTGAACGACCTGGAGAATTGGCGCAAGGCGGTACTAGCGAAGAACAAGCGCTGACGGACATCCGCCGTCCCCAGCTATCAGTAAACGAGATGAGGAACGTATCCCGCTTGCCGTCTTTGCTTGTGGCAATGGAAGTGTCTGCTTTTGGTACCAAAACTGCCGTCCACACCCCGACCGTGATCGGCAGCAATCGCTGCACAACTGACATCGGATTGCACAACCCAAGCATCATTGCAAGTCGATCATTGTCACAGGCAGACGAAGGACATTTGGCAGGATATGCAGAGGTCCCCAGGGGTAGCAGCCTTGGATGCTTGCACGCCGCAGCCCTACCAATCTTCCTTCACCGCCAGCACCGCATCCTGCCCGGCGGCGGCGCGGCCCGCCAGCCAGGCCGTCGCCGTGCCCGCCAGCACCACCGCAGCGC
>JBATPF010000516.1:0-10636 GCA_049291355.1 Giesbergeria sp. | reverse complement strand
GCTCGCGGGTGCTCGACGTTGCCGCCGGCGCTGGCGAACAGACGCTGATGATCGCGCGCCGCGTCGGCCCCAGCGGCAGCGTGCTGGCCACCGACCTGTCGCCGGCCATCCTCGCCCTGGCCGAAGACAACGCGCAGCGCGCTGGCCTGTCGAACGTGCAGTTTCAGGTCGCCGACGGCGAAGACCTGGAAGTCGAACCCGCGAGCTTCGACGCGGTGGTCTGCCGGCTCGGACTGATGCTGTTTGGCGATCCGCTGCAGGGCCTGGTGGAGATGCACCGGGCGCTTCGGCCTGGCGGCCACATCTGCACCATGGTGTTCTCTCAACCGGAACACAACCCTTGCATCACGACGCTGATGTCAACGGCCCTGCAGCACGCAGGCTTGCCCGCACCCAACCCCGGCGCGCCGGGCAGCCTGCTGAGTCTCGGCCGACCGGGTTTGAGCGATGAACTGTTTGCGGCCGCAGGTTTCCAGAACGTGGCCACCACGCGGCTCGATGCCCCGTTCCGGATGCCCTCTGCCAAAGCCTATCTGGACTTCGTTCGCACCTCGGCGAGCCCGATCCAGCAGATATTGGCTCGCCTTGACGCACCCAGCAGAGAACGCGCTTGGGCCGAAATGGAAGAAAAACTGTCCATCTACGCCACGCCTTGGGGCTGGGAAGGGCCCAACGAGCTGCTGCTGACGGCCGGGCGGCGCTGAATGCTGCCGCCGAGGAAGTCCAATGGATCTGCAGGGCGCGCGCCCCATCCATCGGCTCGTCAACCCCAGTCCCACCACAAACCAGCGCAAAGCACCGCGCCCACCAGGTACAGCACCCAGGTTTGCGAGACCGCGTAGGGATAGAACATCAGCGCCACGCCCAGCCAGCGCCTGCCGCGCTGCTGCATGCGTTTGCCATGCCAATAGGCGGCCATGCCGATCAGGCCAAACAGAATCGCACCCGCGATATACGCCGGGCTGGGCAGTTCCAGTCCGAGCGATTGCATGGCAGAGAGGGTTTCCAACGGGAAGCGGCTGGGGCGCAGGATGCGCCGCCCCGCACGCAGGGCGGCAGCGGTTTACTCTTCCGCGGTGCGGATGGTGTCGCGCCCGTGCTTGTCTTTGAGGCGGCCCATATCGGTATCAAGCACCCGCATCAGTTTTTCGATGGCGCCGGTGAAGGCATCGGCCACCTTGTCGCCTTCGCCGGTCACGGTGACGGGCTGGCGCCCGGCGGGGCGCGCTTCCATGCGGCAGCGCTTGTCGTTGGCACCGGACTTGCCGGCGTCCACGTCGGTCAAAAACACTTCGACGCGGGTGACATGGTCCCGAAAACGGGCCAGCTTGGCGGTGGTTTCCTCGGTGATCCATTGCGCCAGCGATTCTCCGCCCTGGATGTTGTCGTCGGTATGTACTTGAACTTGCATGCGTTGCTCTCCTTCGGGTCAGGGCCAGCCCGCAGGCTGGCGGTAAACAAGTGGTGTGGGCTCCATCATGCCTGCATTCGCGCTCGTTGCGACCGCAAGCCAGCAAGGCAAGCTTCCGCCCTACAGCACGCCCACCGCTCTGGTGTTACAAAGAAGCATGATTGCCCCTCGCCGCCTCAAAATCGGACTCTCCGCCTGCTTTCAGCACGCCGACCCGAGCCGCTCCCTGTTCACCAACAAGACGCTGCAGTATGTGGAGCAGTCGATTGCCCACTGGATCATGTCGGCCGGGGCGATGGTGGTCATGGTTCCCTGCCCCACCGGGGACACGGCGCGCGGCGACGTCACGCTGGACCATTACGCCGAGTGGCTGGACGGCGTGGTCATGCACGGCGGCGCCGACGTCTGGCCAGGCAACTATGGCGAAGAGCCGCTGCGCGAAGAATGGGTGGGCGACCGGGTGCGCGACCTCTACGACCTGGCGGTGGTCAAGGCCTTTGCCCAGGCCGGCAAACCCATTTTTGGCGTCTGCCGCGGCCTGCAGCTGATCAATGTGGCATTTGGTGGCGCGCTGTACCAGGATCTGCAGGAGCAGCACCCCGGCGCCCAGCTGCACCGCAATGCCAGCACCTACGACCAGCACTTTCACGACATCGAACTCGTCCCGGGCACGCGGCTGGCGCAGTTGTACCCCGACAAGCCAAGCGCCCGCGTCAACAGCATTCACCACCAGGGCATCAAGCGCGTGGCGCCCGACTTTGTGGTCGAAGCCTTCAGCCTGCCCGACCGCGTTCCCGAGGCGATCCGGCTGAGCCCGGGGCCAGGGCGCGGCTACATCGCGGCGACGCAGTGGCACCCCGAGTTTCATCGAGCGGGTTCGCAAACGCTGGACGACTCGGCCATCCTCACCGACTTTTTGGCCGCCTGCGGCGCAGCCCAGCCCGGTCCCTTGGCGGGTATCCACACCCCGCTGCACCTGCGTGACCGCGCCAGCCGTTTGCTGCGCAAGGCCCTGCGAAGCAAGAACTAAATTTCGAGTAAAAATGGCCTCTAGCGCTTATATACAAAGCGTATTAAGCTATCAGTAGAAGAGCAAATTATGTTCTTGGAACGCAGGGATGCAGGGAGACTTCGCACCTGGCGTTGACTCTGGAAAAAGCGCCTGCGTACTGGGAGATGGGCATGATCGGCTGGCACCGCTACGTCGGCGACCCTTCAAAACCCGAAGACCGCCGCACGATGGACGCCAAGTCGCCGCTGTTCAAGGTCGGCCCCCAAACCAGCCCGCTGCTCATCATGCACGGCGCAAACGACGTGCGCGTGAAACTGGAGCAGTCCGAGCTGATGGTGCAGGCGCTGCGCAAGGCGGGGCGGCCGGTGGACTACGTCACGTTTCGGGGCGATGGCCATGGCAACCAGCGCTGGCAGAACAACCTCGCGATGTACCGCAAAACCGAGGATTTCCTGGCCCAATGCCTGGGCGGCCGCAGCGGCGGGTTGGACTACTACCAGCTCGTGGCATGGGCGTTCTGAGCACGCCTGCCCGCCCCTCGGCAAAAGCAGGCTGAGAAGGTTGCGAATGCCAGCCCAGTCTTCCTTGGGTGTCTGCAGCGGGAAATTTCGAAGAAAAAGTGCCTCTAGCGCTTTGCCAGCAAGCGCAACAAGCTATTAGCTTAATAGCAGTTCACGTACCCTGTACGTAAGGATTCGAGCGCCGCTCCCGCCCAAAGCTGCTCTCGGGCCCGTGGCCTGGAATGAACACCGTGGCGTCGCCCATGGGCCAGAGGCGCTGGGTGATGCTGTCGATCAGCTGCTGGTGGTTGCCCTGGGGGAAATCGGTGCGACCGATGCTGCCGGCAAACAGCACGTCACCGACAAAGGCGCGCTCGATCTGCGGGGCGTGGAACACCACGTGACCCGGTGTGTGGCCGGGGCAATGGCGCACCTGCAGCGTCTCGTTGCCGATCTGCACGGTATCGCCATCGTGCAGCCAGCGCGTGGGCGTGAAATGCTGCGCGGGCGGAAAACCAAACATCGCGCTTTGCTGCGGCAGGCCATCAATCCAGAACTGGTCCCCAGGGTGCGGGCCGACGATGGGCAGCTGCAGCCGCTCGGCCAGCTCGCCCGTGCCGCCCGCATGGTCGATGTGTGCATGGGTGAGCCAGATCTGCTCTAGATGCAGCCCCAGGCGCTCGACTTCTCCCAGCAGGCGGTCCAGATCGCCCCCGGGATCAATGACGGCTGCCTCCCGCGTGGCATCGCACCAGACGATGGAGCAGTTCTGCTGGAATGGGGTGACGGGAACGGTCAGGTACTTGAGCATGGGGTGTGAAGGCGCCTTCGCTTTACAGGTTGGTGGCCGCCAGCACTTCGCTCATGTCCGTCAGGCCCTGCAAGACCTTTTCGATCCCGTCCTGGCGCAGCGTGTGCATGCCGGTGGCCAGCGCAGAGAGACGAATTTCGTTCGCCGGAGCGCGGTGGCGGATGTGCTGGCGGATGGTGTCGTCGCTGAGCATGAGTTCGTGGATGCCCAGGCGCCCGTGGTAGCCGTCGTGCTCGCATTTTTCGCAACCCACACGCCGCCACATCATCAGCCGGCCGTTCGCGTCGCCATAGCTGGTGCGCCAGCGTGCGATCTGCGCCGCGCGCGCTGCGCTGGCGCTGTCTTGCGTACTGGCCAGGTACTGCGCCGCCAGTGCGTCCAGGCGGGCGTCGTCCATGGGCTCGGCGCGGCGGCAGACGGTGCACAGGCGCCGCACCAGCCGCTGCGCCAGGATGGCCAGCAACGAATCGGAGAAATTGAAGGGATCGAGCCCGATCTCCAGCAAGCGGGCAATGCTCTCGGGCGCCGAGTTGGTGTGCAGGGTGGAGAGCACCAGGTGCCCCGTGAGCGAGGCCTCGATGGCGATGCGCGCAGTTTCCTCGTCGCGCATTTCGCCGATCATGATGACGTCGGGGTCGGCCCGCAGAAAGGTGCGCATGGCGGCGGCAAAGGTCCAGCCAATGCGCGGGTTCATCTGCACCTGGCGCAGGCCGCTCTGGGTGATTTCAATCGGGTCTTCGGCTGTCCAGATCTTGCGGCCAGCAGTGTTGATGTCGCTGATCACCGAATGCAGTGTGGTGGTCTTGCCGCAGCCGGTGGGGCCGCAGACCAGCACCAGGCCATAGCTCTTTTGCACCACACGGCGCAGCGATTCCAGATTGGCGGGGCTCAGGCCAATGCCGTCCAGCGGCAGCGGCTTGGCGCCGGCCAGCAGGCGCAGCACCACATCTTCGAGCCCGCGCGACGTGGGCACGGTGACCACGCGCAACTCCACCGGCGGGCCACCGAAGCGCGAGAAGTCGATCTTCCCGTCCTGGGGCTTCCTGTGCTCGGAGATGTCCATGCTGGCCATGATCTTGATGCGCGCCACCATGGCAAAGCGGTAGCGCGCCGGCAGTTCAAGGTACGGCCGCAACTCGCCGTCCACGCGCAGGCGGATGCGCACGGGCTGGGGCGGCATTTCGGTTTCGATATGGATGTCGGAAGCGCGCTGGGCAATGGCTTCCGTGATGAGCGAGTTGACCAGCCGAACGAGCGTGTTGTCCGACTCGTTCACCACGTCGGTGGCTTCCGCTGCGCCATCGGGCGTCGCGCCCTCCAGCGCGCTGGCAAGCTCCTGTGCGCTGGCGCGGGCCGTGGCGTTGGCCGCCGCAGCGTCGGAGCGCAATGCGGCTTTCTGGCTGTCTCCCGGATGCACCGCATACGCCTTGGCAATGGCGGGTGCGAGCGTGCCTGGCGCAGCGCGCAGGGCGATCAGGCGGCGCTGCGTCAGAAAGCGCAGTTCGTCGAGCAGCAGGCGGTCCATCGGGTCCACCATCAGCACCACCAGCGCATCGTCCCGCGCCAGCAGCGGCAGAACCGATTCGCGCTCGGCCACCTGGCGCGGCACCAAGGCCAGCGCGCTGGCGTCGGGGTGAAGCTGACCAGGGTCTACAACATAGTCGCCCAGCCAGGCCGCAATCACCGCCCGCAACTGCTCTTGCGTCAGCGCGCCGCCGCTGATGAGGATTTGACCGATCAGCCGGTGCACGCCCTGCGCGCGCTCCTGGTGCTGCAACTGCAAGGCATCGGCGAGCGCTGCGGCGCGCACCATGCCGGCATTGACCAGGGCCTCGCCCAGGTGCCGCGCCGCACCAACCACCGGATGCGGAGAATTGATGAGTTGCCAAAGAGCGTCGGCGCTGGGCGGGTCGAAATGCGGGCTGGGCGGTGGCGCTTCGTTGCGGGCCGCTTCCGGCAGAGTATCCATGGGGTCCTTGGCTAAAGGGCGAACTCGTAGTCGATGGTGAGCGGCGCGTGGTCGGAAAAACGCTGCTCCTTGAAGATGCTGGCGGCGCGCGCCCGTTGGGCGAGCGAGGGACTGGCCAGGTGGTAGTCCAGCCGCCACCCCACGTTGTTGGCCCAGGCCTGGCCGCGGTTGCTCCACCAAGTGTAGGCCTCGCCTGTGGTCTCTGGGTGCAGCAGGCGATAAACGTCGACCAGCCCGCCACCCGGATCAGTTGTGTGCAACAGCTTTGTCATCCAGGCGCGCTCTTCAGGCAGAAAACCGCTGTTCTTCTGGTTGCTGCGCCAGTTTTTCAAATCGATCTGCTGGTGCGCAATGTTGATGTCGCCGCACAGAATGAACTCGCGCTCGCCGTGCTGCTGCATCAGGTGCGGATGGAACTGCTCCAGAAATCGGAACTTGGCCTGCTGGCGCTCGTCGCCCGAGGAGCCACTGGGAAAATAGGCGCTGATGATGGAGAGCTTGCGCGCGGGCGTGTCAAAGCGCAGTTCCAGAGTGCGCCCTTCGGCGTCAAATTCGGGAGATCCGTAGCCGATGCGCACGTCGCTGGGCTCGTGGCGGGTGTAGATGCCCACGCCCGAATAGCCCTTTTTCTCGGCAAAGTGGAAGTGCCCCTGAAGGCCAGCCAGCTGCTCGAAGCGTCCGGCGATGTCGGCCTGCTGGGCCTTGACCTCCTGGACGCAAATACAATCCGGCCTGCTTGCGTCCAGCCAGGCTTCCAGGCCTTTGCTGGTGGCCGAGCGAATGCCGTTGAGGTTGAGACTGGTGAGCTTGAACAAGGATTTTCCCATGGCAGATTTGGATGCGAAGCCCGTGGACGCGGGCGCAACAGCACAGGAGTTCGTGCGCTTTGCGGTCGATACCGGCGTACTGGGCTTTGGCGAATTCAAGACGAAAGCGGGCCGCCTAAGCCCGTATTTTTTCAATGCCGGCCTGTTCCATGATGGCGCCGCACTCGGCCGGCTCGCACAATTCTATGCAAAAGCCCTGCTGGCCAGCGGCATCGAGTTCGACATGGTGTTCGGGCCCGCCTACAAAGGCATTCCCCTGGCGGCGACACTGGCGGTCGAGCTGGCGCGGCAGGGGCGCAACGTGCCGTTTGCCTACAACCGCAAGGAGGCCAAGGACCATGGGGAGGGCGGCACCCTCGTGGGCGCCCCACTGGCTGGGCGCGTGCTGATCGTCGACGATGTCATGTCGGCCGGCACCGCCGCGCGCGAGTCGATTGCACTAATCCGCCAGGCCGGGGCCACACCCCATGCCATGCTGATTGCCTTGGACCGACAGGAAAAAGCGACGGAAGATGGGCGCGACGTCGAGTACAGCGCCGTGCAATATGTGCGGCGAACCCTCGGACTGAAAGTTTGCGCCATCGCCACGCTGGCAGACTTATTGCTGTATCTTTCGGAAACACGCGGCGCTGACGTAGATCAGCACCGCGAACGGGTGCTGGCGTATCGCCAGCGTTACGGCGTCGGAGAAGGATGAGGCATTGAACGCTTTGGCTTGGACCGCTGGCTTGGGGATCGCGCTGCTGGTGCCGATGGGCATGGGTGCCTTTGCGGCCGAGCCTGCTACGGGCGGCATCTATACCTGCGTGGATGCCAATGGGCGCCGGATCACGTCTGACCGTCCCATCTCCGCCTGCCTGGACCGGGAACAGCGCGAACTGGGCGCAACCGGAAACGTGCGGCGCATCATCGGCCCCAGCCTCACCGAGCACGAGCGAACGGTGCAGGCGACGCAGCAGCGCAAACAGGAAGAAGAGCAAAACCGCATCGCCGAGGATCGCCGGCGCGAGCGCGTGCTGATCGCGCGCTACCCAGACAAGGCCACCCACGACGCCGAGCGCGCCGCCGCGCTGGAGAGCGTGGACGCTGTCGCGGCTACGGCGGTCAACCGCATCAACGAACTGAAAGACCGGCGCAAGGCGATTGACGCCGAAATGGAGTTCTATCAGAAGGACCCGGCCAAGGCACCCATGAGTCTGCGCCGCAAGTTGGTTTCCAACGACGCCGATATTGAAGAGCAGCAGCGCTTCATTGCCGCGCAGGGCCAGGAAAAAAATCGCATATCAAAGCGCTTTGACGCCGAATTGGCACAGCTCAAACAGCTTTGGGCCGCGCGCGCTTCGGTTCCCGCAGCGCCGCCAGCCAAGACCGAAGCCGCAGCGCGCTGAGGAGGCTGTCGGACTTGGAAATCGTCGGCTGCAAATCGACCGCAGCGGTCCATTTTCCACCGTCTTTTTGCCCCATAGCCGGGCTATGAGGCTGCAAATCCGGCAAAAACTGTCCTCGCTGGGGCCGATTTTGGTGAAACCTTCGGTTTTCGCTTTCGACGCTCCAAGTCCGACAGCCTCCTAGGGCGCGCTTCAGCAACTCAGCCGCGCACGCAGCAAGTCGGTGGCCTGCTGAGGGTTGGCCTTGCCTTTGCTTGCCTTCATGACCTGCCCCACCAGCGCGTTGAAGGCCTTGTCCTTGCCGGCCCGGTATTGGGCGACGTTGTCGGCGTTGGCGGCAATCACCTGATCGACCAACGCTTCAAGCGCGCCCGTGTCGTTCATCTGGCGCAGGCCCTTGGCATCAATGATGGAGTCCACGTATGCCAGCGCGGTTTCATACATCGTTCCCGGTGCATGGGTGAGTTCGACAAACACCGTTTTGCCTGCCGAGTTGGAAATTGTGTTGTCAGAGATTCGAGTTATCAAGGCAGCCAAGTTACGCGCCGGGACAAACTCTGTGAATCGTTCGAAGGAGTAGTCTTCGACTGCGTTCAACCATTTGGACACCTCGCCCATGATCCAGTTGCTCGCTAACTTGGCTTGGCCACTTGCCTGAGCCACCGCCTCGAAATAAGCGGCCATGGCTTTGCTTTGCGTTAGCGTGGCGGCGTCGTATTCGGGCACGCCGTAGTCGGCAACAAAGCGCGCCGCCATGGCACGCGGCAGTTCGCCCATCTGCGCGCGAACATCCTCAATCCATTGCTCCTGAATGACCAGCGGCGGCAAATCAGGATCAGGAAAGTAGCGATAGTCGGCGGCGTCTTCCTTGCTGCGCATGGCGCGCGTCTCGCCGGTGTCGGGATTGAACAGCACCGTGGCCTGTTCGATGGCGCGGCCGTCCTCGATCTCCTCGATCTGCCAGCGGATCTCGTAGTCCATCGCCTGCTGCATGCTCTTGAAGCTGTTGAGGTTCTTGATCTCGCGCCGCGTGCCCAGCGGCGCACCGGGTTTGCGCACCGAGACGTTGGCGTCACAGCGGAACGACCCTTCCTGCATATTGCCGTCGCAGATGCCGATCCAGGTGACGATCTTGTGCAGCTCGCGCGCATACGCCACGGCCTCTGCGGAAGAACGCATGTCGGGCTCGGTCACGATCTCCAGCAGCGGCGTGCCAGCGCGGTTCAGGTCGATGCCCGACTGGCCAATGAAGTCTTCGTGCAGCGACTTGCCGGCGTCCTCCTCCAGATGCGCCCGCACCAGGCGCACGGTTTGCAGGGTCTCGCCGAACAGGAAGGACACTTCGCCGCCCTGCACCACAGGAATCTCGAACTGGCTGATCTGGTAGCCCTTGGGAAGGTCCGGATAAAAGTAGTTTTTTCTGGCAAAAATGCTCTCTGGCGCAATGTGGGAGCCAAGAGCAAGTCCTAATTTAATAGCACATTCCACCGCAGCGCGGTTCATGACTGGCAGCGTGCCAGGCAGGGCCAGATCGACTGCGCAGGCCTGGGTGTTGGGCTCGGCGCCAAAGGCGGTGGACGCGCGGCTGAAAATCTTGCTGCGTGTGGCGAGCTGCGTGTGCGTTTCGAAGCCGATGACGACCTCGTAGCCGTGGATCAGGGGGGCGGTCATGGTCAGATGCCTGCGGGTGAGCGCAGGTGGAAATCGGTGGCTTGCTGGAAGCGGTGTGCGGCATGAAGCAGGCGCGCTTCCTGGAAGTAATTGCCGATGAGCTGCAGGCCCACGGGCATGCCGTCCTCGCCAAAACCTGCGGGCAGGCTCATGCCGGGCAGGCCGGCGAGCGAGGCGGGGAGCGTGAAGATGTCGGCCAGGTAGTCGGCCAGCGGGTCGCTGCCATGCGCTCCGATGGCCCAGGCCACCGTAGGCGCCACCGGTCCAGCAATGACGTCGCAGTCTTTGAAGGCCTGCTGGAAATCGTCGGCAATCATGCGGCGAATTTTCTGCGCCTGCAGGTAGTAGGCGTCGTAGTAGCCGTGCGAGAGCACGTAGGTGCCGATCATGATGCGCCGCTTGACTTCGTCGCCAAAGCCCTCGGCACGCGTCTTCTTGTACATGTCCAGCAGGTCAACGTAGTGCCTGGCCCGGTGGCCGAACTTCACGCCGTCAAATCGGCTGAGGTTCGAGCTGGCCTCAGCCGGCGCAATGATGTAGTAGACCGGAATGGCCAGTTCGGTGCGCGGCAGGCGAATGGGGACGAGGCGCGCGCCGAGCTTTTCATATTCCTTGAGCGCGGCATCCACGGCGGCGCGCACCCCCGGGGCCAGGCCGTCTCCGAAAAACTCTTGCGGCAAACCGATGCGCAGGCCGTTCAGCGGTGCCTCCAGGCCCTGGGAAAAGTCTTCCGCCGGGCGATCCAGCGAGGTGGAATCGCGGTCCAGGTCGGGGCCGCAGACGCTGGAGAGGAGCAGCGCGCAATCCTCCGCCGAACGCGCCAGTACACCGGCCTGGTCCAGACTGGAGGCAAACGCGACCATTCCGTAGCGCGATGCACGCCCATAGGTGGGCTTGATGCCGGTGATGCCGCAAAAGCTTGCGGGCTGGCGAATGGAACCACCCGTGTCGGTCCCGGTGGCGCCAGGCACCATGCGCGCAGCCACGGCGGCGGCGCTGCCGCCGGACGAGCCGCCGGGAATGCGCGAGCGATCCCAGGGGTTGCGC
>JBATPF010000515.1:0-3825 GCA_049291355.1 Giesbergeria sp. | reverse complement strand
GGCAGCTACCTCCGCCTGGCAACAGGGCACGATCACCATGGCGCGCGCGCGCTTTTGCAGTCCGAAGGCAATGGCAGCGTCGGTGGCGGTATCACAGGCGTGCAAGGCGGTGACGATGTCGATGCGCTCAGGCAGTTCGGACGCACCGGCCGATTCGGCCACGGAGAGGTTGAGAAACGCCATGCGATCAAAGCCGAGCCGCTTTGCGAGCTGGCGCGAGTTTTCCACCAACTCGCTGCGCGTCTCAATTCCGTAGATCTGCCCGCGCCCCAGCGCCTTGAAATACAGGTCGTACAGGATGAAGCCGAGATACGATTTGCCAGCGCCGTGATCGGCCAGCGAAGGCGCATGTCCCCCAGCCGCAGCCTCTTGGAGCAGCGGCTCGATGAACTGGAACAAGTGGCTCACCTGCTTGAGCTTGCGGCGCGAATCCTGGTTCAGGCGCCCGTCCCTTGTCAGGATATGCAGTTCTTTGAGCAATTCGACCGACTGGCCGGGCCGCAGTTCGGGGATCTCGGCCACCGCACTGTCAGGTGCTTTTGCTGCCTTGCGCGCCTTCATACGCCTTCCCCCTCGCCCACCGCAGCGCGCCGGGCAGCCACATCCAATGCAGTCCAGCCGTCCATACCCAGTTCTTCCAGCCGCTCTACATTGCGTTCAAAAATTGCTTCCGCCTGCGGAAAGGCTTCCACAGCGCGATCAATGCTTTCCTCGCGCAGCAGGTGCAGCGTGGGATAGGGCGCGCGGTTGGTGCAGTTGCCCACATCGTCCTCGGCCGTTCCAGCAAAGCGAAATTGGGGGTGAAAACTGGCGATCTGCAAGACCCCGGCGAGGCCGAGCGAGCTGAGCAAGGATTCGCATTCGTCCAGAAAATCATTGAAATCCAGGAAATCCGCCATGCCGTCCGGAAGCATCAGCAAGCTGGTATCGCGCTGCTGCGCAGGCAGCGCAGCAAGGGCAAGCAATTCGGCCTCCAGGACGGCCAGCACCTCCTCGGCACGGTTTGCGCGGCACACCACATAGTGGATTTGCTGTTTGCTGTGCACGCCCTTGGCGAACGGGCACAGGTTCAGGCCGATCACCGCACGCTCCAGCCAGCGTACGGTGTCCTGCACGACATCGGTATCGGCCTCACTGCGCAAGGAAGAGGCACCCGCAGGCGAACAGAGAGACGAAGTCATGGGCGGGTACCGGGTGGCAGACAAACGACGATTTTATCGGTCGCCCCGGTGCACACGGTAGGCAGCCGAAGCCGGCTGGCGCGACAGCTCAGTTGGCGGGGCGCTGCAGACGCTCCAGGGCAGCAATATCGAGCTGCGAGGCCACCTTGCGCAGCGCAGCAATATCCATGTTGTCCGCAGAAATGCTGACCAGCACCCCATTTTTGAGCGCCATCTTGCGCTCCGCCGAGCTGCCGTCCTTGGCGTAGCTCTCGTGCAGGGTGCGCCCGCCTTCTTGCCAGGTCTTCTCCGCATGGTGCTGGTCTTCCTTTTCGCCTTGGGCCAAGCCGAAGGCCGCTGCCGCCATGGCGCCCAGGCCGCCCAGATCCATGATCTCCACGTGCACCGTGCGATTGCCACTTCCGTAGTCTGCGCTGGCCTGGCTGGTGGGCAGCCCCAACGCGGCGCCGTCCTGCACTTCAAAGCCGGTGCGCGCAAGATCGCCGAGCTGTTCCGGCAGCGCCGCCTTGAGCGTTTGCGCGCCCAGGGCCTTGCCGCCGCCCAACATGCTGGCGGCGGCTGCAGTGGCATCGCGCGTGGCGGCGGCCATGGCTGCGGGGTCCTTCTGCGCACTGGCCTTCTCCATGCTGCGCGCCGCTTCTTCCATCTTGCGCTGCATGGCGGCTACGCCCGCGCCGTCGATGGTGACCTCGCCGCCTGGCGTGCGCACCGAGACCACGGGTGTATCGCCAGAAGACCAAGGTCCGGCGCCGCGCGGCATGAAGAGCGCATTGATGGCACCCACGATCAGGCCGAGCACGATGGCAGCGACGATCACCACGGCTGTATAGGCCACCGACTTCTCGCGTGCGCTCTTCATCAGAATCGGCAGGCCGGCGTAGAGCAGGTAAACGGAGTAGAGGCCTGTGAGCACGCTCAGCATGGCCAGCATGGGAAGCAGCGCAAACACCCCCCCCAGCATGGCCGCGGTGCTGGCATACACCGCCACTTTCAATGCCTGAATGCGGCTGCTCACCCCGCCAAAGCGCGGCGCAAGCAGGTCGATGAGGACGGCCAGCACGTACACGCCCACCAGGCTCAGCACGTACGACACCAGCATGTTGGCCAAGCCGGCAAGGAAGGGGATGCGCATGGACACGCCAAACATCCCCATCCCGATGATCGACATGCCAATGAACCCGCAGACCGCAGGAATGGCCGCAAGAATCATCAGGTAGCCGGTGTAAAGGCTTGCGGTATCGGTCTGCTCGGTGTCGATCACCTCCCAGGTCGGCCGGGGCGTTAGCAAGATGGATTTGGCGCGCTCGACGATGTTCATGGTCCCTCCCTGTTTTAATAGATCCGCAGACGGCGGACCAGCGAAAGGGCGAACCATAAGCGCGGACCGCCTGCGGGGCAAGTCCTTACTGTGATTGCGCTGCCAAAGCGTGGAATATGTCCGCTTCAGGCGCTGCCGCCTACCCTCCGACCGGCCTATGCCTCAGCCGTTCGCCTGGCGTTTAGTCACGTTCAAACGCGACTTGTCCGCCCACCAGCGTGAAGCGCACGCGCCCAGGAAGTTCATAGCCGCCAAACGGTGTGTGCTTGCCCTGGCTGCACAGCGTGCCAGGCGCCACCGTCCAACGGGCCTGCGGATCGACAATGCACAAATCGCCCACGCCGCCCTCCACCAGCTTACCCACGCTGGCAGACAAGGTTCCGAGCGCCGCACCGAGCACCCGCGCCGGCTCGCAGGTCACCACGGCCAGCGCGCGCGCCAGCGGCACGCCCGCCTCCTGAGACCATTTGAGGGCGAGGCTGAGCAGCAACTCCAGGCCCGTGGCGCCGGGCTCGGCCTCGGCAAAGGGCAAAGTTTTGGCATCTTCGTCCACCGGGTTGTGGTCCGAGACCAGCGCATCGATGGTGCCGTCCAGGAGCCCCGCAGCCAGCGCGTCCCGATCGCGCTGCTGGCGCAAGGGTGGCGCGAGGCGGGCGCGGCTGTCAAAGAAGCCGATGTCGTTTTCTGTCAGGTGCAGGCTGTTGGCGCTGATGTCACAGGTAACGGCCAAGCCTTCATGCTTGGCGCGGCGCACCAGTTCCACCCCGGCCGCGCTGCTGATGCGGCACAGGTGCACACGCGCCTGCGTGCCGCGCAGCAGCTCGAAGATGGTGTGCATGGCAATGGTTTCCGCAGCCACGGGGATGCCGGCCAAGCCCAGGCGGGTGGCCAGAGCGCCACTGGCGGCTACGCCTTTGCCCAGACTCAGGTCTTGCGGACGCAGCCAGACCGTGTAGCCAAAGGTGGCGGCGTACTGCAGCGCGCGCTGCAGCACCTGGTTGCTCGCCAGCGCCACCTCGGCCTGGCCGAAGCCAACGCAGCCCGATTCGGTCAGCTCGGCCATTTCGGTCAGCACCTCTCCGGCCAGGCCACGGGTCAGCGCGCCCAACGGAAACAAGCGCGCCTGGTGCAGCTTCTCGGCGCGGAACTTAAGCATTTCCACAAGACCCGGCTCGTCGAGCACCGGGTCGGTATCGGGCGGGCAGACCAGACTGGTCACACCGCCGGCTACGGCCGCCGCCATTTCTGACTCCAGCATGCCTTCGTGCTCGTGTCCCGGCTCGCGCAGGCGGGCCGCGAGATCCACCAGACCGGGCAGCACCAGGC
>JBATPF010000514.1:0-4155 GCA_049291355.1 Giesbergeria sp. | reverse complement strand
GCGCAACCTCGGCCTGACTGCCCGCCAGAGCGGCGTTGGCGCTAGCCAAGTCTTGCTGGCGGGCGGTGGCGGTTTCTTCGCTGGTGGCGCGCACGGCCAGCAACTGGCTGTAGCGTGTGGCCTGGGTTTGCGCTTGCTGCTGGCGGGCCTGCGCGTCCTTCAGGCTGGCCTGGGCGCGTTGCACGGCGGCGGCCTGGGCGCGCAGGCGTTCGTCAAAATCCACCGCATCCATTTCGCCCAGCACCTGGCCTGCGGTAACGCGCTCGCCCACCTCCACCGACAGGCGCAGCACGCGCCCGGACACGGTGGGGCCGACGTGGTAGGTGGTACGCGCTTCCACCGTGCCAATGCCGAACAGGGCGGGCGTGATGGCGCGCTGCCGGGCCGTAGCCACCGTGACGGCCACGGGAGCGAGCGGCCCCGAGCGCAGCACCACGTAGATGAACAGGGCCAGGAGCGGCACCACCACAGCCAGCAGGGCCAGGGTGCGGCGTTGCAGGGGAAGTCGGCTCATGGCGCTCTCCGGATGCCGCGCTGGTAAATGGCAAACACGCGCGGCGCATCGCGGCGAATGCGCTCTACGTCGCCCGACAGCATGGACTGCATGACCAGGCCTTGGATGGTGCCGATGAACAGCGTGGCGGCGGCTTCGGGGTCCAGGGTGGGGTCGATCTCACCGCCCGCCTTGCCCTGCGCAAAGAGCTGCTGCAAGTGCTCGCCGTAGCGCGCCAGCAGCGTGCGCACCATGCGCCGAGGCAGGCTGTCGCCGGCGCGCTGGAGTTCACCAAACATCATGCGTGGCACGCCCGGATGCTCGGCGACAAAGCCCGCGTGCGCCAGAAACATGGCTTCCAGCGCAGCCAGAGGAGTGGGAGCGTGCTGCGCGGCCCGCTCGACACGGGCCAGCAACTGCTCTGCCACCCATTCCATGACGGCCTGCAGGATCGCGTCCTTGGAGGGGAAGTGCCGGAACAGCGCCCCTTGCGTCAGGTGCATGTGGCCGGCAATCGCTGCAGTGGTGATGTCGCTCGGGTTCTGGGTGGCGGCCAGTTGAATGACGGCCTCCACGGTGGCGGCGCGGCGCTCGTCGGCAGGCAGGTATTTGGAAGCAGTAGACACGGCAGATTCCGAAAGTAAGTAATTGATTACTATCTTATAGAAGACGCCAGAATCTTGGCAAGGAGTAAAAGTCAAGCACAGGCGGAGTAAGGGCTTTGGACTGGGCTTTCGGAATGGCAGGCGAAGGTTGGTGGCTCCCAACGGATCCAAGTCGCCCGTCACGCGTGGGTTTGCCCTTGCACCAAAAGTGTGCCTCTCTAGAATGGCTCCGCTGCGCGCAAGCGGCTCAGCGCTCCTGGCAACCTATGAAAGGCGTGGCATGGCCCGTTACGTGAATCGCAGCGCCTGGGCGCGGCGGCTCCTCGGAGCCGACCAGCACATGCGCATCCGTGTTGCCATGACGGGGGTATCAGCGCTGCTTTCGATGGTGTGCGGCGGACTCGTCATCCTGTTGGCCTACGCGGGCTTTGCGCGCGTCGATTTGAGTCTGCTCTGGATCGGCACCCTCGTGCTGTTCAATCTCGGGGTGCTGGTGTGCATCCGCACCGGCTGGACCCAGCGCCTGGACGATCCGGCGCTCACGCAACTGCAGATTCGCTATGCCATCCTGAGCAACGCCGCGGGCTATGCGCTGCTGGGCGAGGCGCGCGGAATTACGCCGGTGATTCTTTCGCTGGTGCTGATGTTTGGCATCTTCAACCTGAGTGCCCGCCAGATGCTGGCCAACCTGCTGCTGTCGCTGCTGTGCTTCGGTATCGCGATGGCCGTGGTCTTCTGGACCAATGCGCCCGGCCACAACGCAGTGCTGGAGTTGGCCTACGGCGTCATCGTGGTCCTTGTGCTGCTCGGAAGCACCTTTGTCGGCCTGCGCATCCAGCATGTGCGCGAGCGGCTCAAGCGGCAAAAGCACGCGCTGGGTGCGGCGCTGCAGCGCATCAACCACCTTGCCACGCACGACGACTTGACCGGCCTGGTCAACCGCCGACGCATGACCGAACTGCTGACGGTGGAACGCGAACGCTGCGAGCGAAGCGGGCGCCCACTGGTGCTGGCGCTGCTGGATCTGGATCTGTTCAAGCGGATCAACGACCAGCACGGTCATGCGGTCGGCGACGCCGCGCTGTGTGCGTTCGCTCAGGGGGTGGAAAAAAATCTGCGCAGTACCGACGTGCTGGCGCGCTGGGGCGGCGAGGAATTTCTTTTGTTGTCGCCGGAGACGTCCATCAAGGGCGCGTTGGCGCTGCTCGAACGTGTGCGTGGCGACGTCGCGGGTTTGTGCTTGGAGACCGCCATGGGGTCGATCCGCATCACGGTCTCGGCCGGGTTGGCCGCCGGTCGCCCGGGCCAGACTCTGGAGCAGGTGCTGGAACAAGCCGACGAGGCGCTCTACCAAGCCAAGGAGCAGGGCCGCGACCGGGAGGTGCTGCATGCCGGCAGCCACTGGGCCGAACTCATGGCATGGCCGGACGACACGCTGGCAGCAAGCGAGCCGCAAGCGGCTCGCTAAGCCAATAAAAGTTCAGGTGTTTTTGGCCGCCAGCGCTTATGCCATAAGCGCTAGCAGCTCTTAAAGTAGGAGTATTCAGCGCACACGCGGTGCCGCCAGCATCTGCTCGGGGGTCGTGAACCAGTCGCTGCTCTGGCCCATGCGGCCACGCGCCTGTGCCAGTTCGTGCCGCGCCACGCTGCGCAAATGCACCTCGTCCGGCCCGTCCATCAGGTGCAAGGCTCGGCCCCAGCTCCAGAACTGCGCCAGCGGTGTGTCGGGAGAGAGCCCCATGGCACCAAACACCTGCATGGCGCGGTCTACCACGCGCGTCTGCAGGCGCGCGGCCACCACCTTGATGGCAGCCACCTGGGCGCGTGTGGACGCTGCATCGGACGCGCTCCCCTGATCGAGCAGCCAGGCCGTGCGAAGCACCAGCAAGCGCGCCTGGTCGATCTCGATGCGCGACTCGGCCAGCCAGTCCTGCACATTCGAAAAATCCGACTCGTAGCGGCCGAACATCTGGCGCTCCAGCGTGCGCTCTGCCGCCAGCTGCAACGCCAGTTCGCACTGGCCGATGCTGCGCATGCAGTGGTGCACGCGGCCGGGCCCGAGCCGGGCCTGCGCCATCGCAAAGCCCGCGCCCCATTCGCCCAACAAGGAGCTCTCGGGTACGCGCACGCCTTGCAGCAGGATTTCGCAATGTCCTTCGGGCGCGTGGTGGTGCAGCACAGAAATGTTGCGAAGCACTTGCACGCCCGGTGCATCGAGCGGCACCAGCACCATGCTGTGGCGCTGGTGCATGCTGGCTTGGTCCTCGTCACCGCTCGCATTGCGGCACATCACGATCAGCAGCCGGCACTGCGGGTGCGCCGCCCCGGTGATAAACCATTTGCGCCCTTTCAGCACCAGATCTTCGCCGTCCCGCTGCACGGTGGTCTGCAGATTCGTCGGGTCCGACGAGGCCACGTCGGGCTCGCTCATGGCAAAGGCCGAGCGGATGCGTCCGTCCAGCAACGGATCGAGCCATTCGCTGCGCTGCGCCGCCGACGCAAAGCGGTGCAGCAACTCGATGTTGCCGGTGTCGGGCGCGCTGCAGTTGAAGACCTCGGCCGCCCAGGGCAGGCGACCCATGCATTCGGCCAAGGGTGCGTAGTCCAGGTTGGACAGACGCGTTCCGGGCTCCTCCTCGCGCAGCCCGGGAAGGAACAGGTTCCACAGGCCTTCCTCGCGCGCCAGCGTCTTCAGGTCATCGAGAAACGGCGGCGGATAGCTGCCTGCCTGCACGGCCGCGTGCCACGCCGCGTTGTGCGGAAGGACGTAGCGCTGCAGGAAGCAATCCATGCGACGAAGCATGTCTTGCGCGCGGGGGGAAGGTGCGAAGTCCATCGGCCATTGTGCTCAGCGCCCCGCCTGCGCGTCACAACCCAGGTGACAGCGCTCGGGTGCGTGGCAGCAGAGTCGCCACTGCGGCCAGCAACAGGGCCGCGAGCAGGTTGTGCGCCAGCGCCACGCCCAGGGGGAGAGCGCCCAGCGCCAGAACGATCCCAACTTCGGTCTGCAGCGCCACCAGCGCGGCGAGTGCTGTGGCTGCCTTGCGGCGGCCGGCG
>JBATPF010000513.1:0-2339 GCA_049291355.1 Giesbergeria sp. | reverse complement strand
CGCAGCTCGTCAAGCTTCTGGCGCAGCGGCGCGGCCTGCGTTTCGAGCCCCTGGACATGCTCCAAGGCCAAGGCCACTGCCTGGCGCTTGAGCACCAGCGGCATGAGCGCGGGGGCAAGCAACATGGCGAACATGAGCAGCAGGGCTGCGCCTGTCAGTCCATCCATCCGCCGCTGCCGCTTTCTCTGCGCCTCCCAAGCCGCGCCACGGACAGCCCAAACCTGCCCGGCATGGCTGAGGTACACCGGAACGTCGGCAGCAAGACCCTGCTGCGCCAGCATGTCCTGCTGCACGCTGCGCCGGCACATGAGCCATTGCACTTGCCAACCTGCCTGCGCGTCAGGGGCGGCGGTCCAAGCAAAGGCGACTTGATCCGGCGGCACAGGCGAGAGGCGCCACAGGGCCTCTTGCACAGCCGCCCCCAGATCGGAGCGGCGCACTTCGGGCAACTGCATATCGCCGCTGAGGCAGTTTGCCTCGGGCACCACCAAGCCGGCCGCTTTGCCTTTGCCGTTATCGGGCAGCACACGGGTTTCGCGAATGCTCGCGCGCTTACCCTCTGCAGTGACCACGGCTACTTCAGGTGCAGGCCAAAATCCACGCTCAACCAGCGTGCGCCTGATCTCGCACAGCCCCCATGCGAGCCGGTCCAACGCCATTTGCGCGCGCAGAATGAATTGCCTCCAACCTGTCATCGTTTGAGTTCCTGTTCTGGCCCATCTACTCGGCGCGTCGGCTCCAGCGACAGCGTCGTCCACGGAGTCAAGGTATCTGGCCGGGCACTGAGATCCAGCCAGGCTTGCCGCTGCCACCAGCGACCATCCTCTGCTTGCATGGCGGCTTGAACTCTCACGATCTGCCCCACCGCAGACGCTGTCGCGGTGAAAAACGGGGCAGCTGCTCCCGAAAGCAATTCGCCGGCCCGCATTTCCGGGGAAGAGGAGTGAACACGCGCGCCAAGACCCTGCTGGCCGGTGAGGGCGTCGATGAGCGCCGGAGGCGCAGAACCGATTTCTATGCCCTGCTGCCCGTTGATGCCCAAATAGGGCGCGATTGTCTCATACAGCGCCGCCGTCATCCCCATGACCGATTTGAGCTCGGAGAGGTCTTCCAGCGCCGAATTTCGGGGCAGCGAAGGCCAGCCGGCAGCGCGGTACTGGGCGGCTTCGGCGCCACCAATGCCGCCCGGAACATCGTCCGGATCGATGTAATCGTGGATGCGGGAAACGAGTACGGCCGCTTCGCCCGGAGCCAAGCCACCCACTCTCTGCAGCAAGGTTTCCAGCAAAGCGTCACTGGCGACGTTCACGTCTACGAGCCCCTCCGAAGGCGTGATCTCAATGCGCACCGGGTTGGACCCGAGCAGCATTTGATCGATGCGGTACTGCGCGCCGAGTTTTTTGTCTGCCGTCAGACGCTGTGCCGTGAGCTGAATGGCGGCGTCGAGCACCGATTCGGCACGCATGCGTCCAAGGCCAAAGCCGACGTTCTGCGTCTGCTGCCTGATCCCGCGGGCACTTGCCAGCACCACCAGAGAGAGAGCGGCCACCAGCCACAGCACCAGCACCAGCGCGGCGCCAGAATTTGCACGCCGGCCCGTCATCGCGCCCTCGCCAGAGCAAACACCAAGGGAGGCCAATCGCCACGTTCGTCGCCAATTTCAAGCTTGATGCGTGCGGGAAACTCCTTGCGTGCCGAATCCCAGTTGCGGCTCCACTCAGCAGTGCGGCCGTCCTGGTAGTACCACTGCAACGTCCGCACATCGCTGAGCAGGGTTTCGCGCAGGGCCACGCCCCAGTCGAGGGCCATGGAGCCGCCGTCGTACGGCAGCGCCTCCACCACCAAGTCGGTACCGCCGCCCTCGTGGCGCAAGGGGCTGGCGCGGAAAACGTACAGACCCCCTCCATCGCCTCGCTCCGGCAACGGCGCCACCCAGAGAGCGCCGGCGGCATTGCCGCTGAAAAAGATCACTGCGTTGGCACCATCGCTGCGCCCCAGGAACCGCACACCGTCAAATTTTCGCCCCAACCATTGACTGACCACCAGCATGTGCTCGGAGCGATCCATCAGCTGCTGGTTGCGATCCTCCGATTTGCCGATGAGTGCAAAGCCCGCAAACATCAAGGTCACGACGGCAGCGGTGATGGCCAGCGCTATGAGCAGCTCCAGCAGGGTGAAGCCGGACTGCAGCCGGCGCGCTGAATGCCTCATGGAGCGGACCGCCAAGGCTTCCAGGTGGTCCTGCTCGCCACAGGTACGCCGCCGCCAGCGCGCGAGACTTCAATCGTCACACGGGCAGCCGATACCGGGGACGGGGCCGACCGGCCGCTCTCTTCAGT
>JBATPF010000512.1:0-6109 GCA_049291355.1 Giesbergeria sp. | reverse complement strand
CAGCACCACCAGACCGATGCCGCCGCTGGGGCCATATCCCCAGGAGCGGCTGTGGCCCCAGGTTGGCAGAGCGCCAACCAGAATCAGGATCAGGACGATTAAGAGAATGAGCGAGATGGACATGGATTTTTCCTTTTGGGGCTGCGTGATGAGTCGCCATATTGGTCCCTGACAGATGTTTGGAACGTAGGTCCAAGGCTCTCGATGTGGTCAGGTTTCCCCGTTTCCAGGCGCAACTGCGCTTCGTGCTTTGCTATCTCGACGAGAGCGGTCATTCCCCGTGAAACAGGCGCGACCAGTCGAGTAGGCAATCGTTCATGAAGCGTGCGCACAAGGGTACGATCAGGGCCTCTCATGTCCACATCCCTGCCTGCTGTCCCTTCGTCGCGTTGGCTCCACGCGGCGTTGGTGGCCCTGCTTGGTTTGCTCGCCAGCGTTGTGCTGTACCGCGAGCAGGTCGCGCGGCTCACCGCCATCGAACAGGCGCGCTTTGAGCAACAGGCCACGCAGATCTATCAGGCGCTGCAGCAGCGCCTGGCCAACGACACCGAGGTGGTGTATGGGTTGCGAGGTCTGTTTGTCGCCAATCCCGCGCTGACGCGAGCACAGTTTCAGCGCGCGGCAGAGGAGCTTGCCGCTGGCTCGCGCACACCCGGTTTGGTCAATCTCTCCTTCACGCGCCGGGTGGCCCAGGCAGATCGCGAGGCGTTTGAGCAGCAGGTTCGGGCGGACCGCTCCCTGCGGGCCGACGGGAATCCAGGCTTTGCCATTCATCCATCGGCGCCGCGCAGCGAGTACTTTGTCGCCGATTTTCTGTGGCCGCTGCAGGGCAATGAAGCCTTGCTGGGCTTTGATATCAGCTCCCAACCCGCCAATCTGGAGGCCATGCACTACGCGCGCGATACCGGCCAGGTCGTCATGTTGGCGCCTTTCACCTTGCTGCAGGAGACGCCTGCACACCCCGGCCCCGGAATCGTCATACGTGTGCCGGTGTTTGACGCCATGCGCGCCGAGGGAGATCCAGCGGCTGGACGGAATTTTCTGGGTGCGGTGGCGATGACGGTGAATGTGCGCGAGTTGATGCAAGCGATCGAGTCGAAATCCGGCAACGAGGATATGGACATCGAACTGCACGACCTGGGCACGCGGGGTGGGAAGTCGGGCGCCGGTGAGGCGGGGATGTTTTTTCACGGTGGCCATGGACGTGCGTTGGACCACCTGCGACCGGCGCAGCGTGAACTGGTGGTGCACAACCGCCTTTGGCGCCTTGATTTTCGTCCCACCGACCGCTTTTTGAGTCCCCCTGAGACACGCCTTCCCTTGAACAGCGCCCTGGTGGGCGCTGCGCTCGTTTTGTTGTTGGGCACCGTATTCAGCCTGTTATCGCAGCAGCGACGCATTGCACTGCTGCGGGCCCGCCACTCCGCCGCCGCGCTCATCAGCAGCGAAGGACGTTTTCTGGCGCTGTTCAACCAGGCTGCTGTGGGTGTCGCTCTGGTCGATGCCGAAACAGAGCAGTTGACTGAAATCAACCAGCGCTTTTGCGCCATTGTGGGCAGTGACAGAACTGCGTTGCGCGGCCGTGCGCTCAGCGAGTTGTTTCAGCCGGGCGCGGATGCCGAGCGCGCGCAGGCGCAAATGCAGGAATTGCGCCGCATGCAAGGCGGAGAGTTTTCCATGGAGCTGCCGCTTGCGGCGCCCCGCGACGCTGCTGCCGGCACCGCCGCACCGCAACCACGCTGGGTGGCCCGCACGATCTCCGCGATGCGGCCCGAGCACGGCGAAGGCGCTGCCACCCACGCCATCGTGGTGCTGCACGACATAACCGCCCGCCATGCCATGGAAGAGGCCCTGCGCCGCAATGAATTGCGTTTGCGTGCCTTGCTGCAGCAATTGCCAGTGGGTGTGTTGCTGCTCGAGCGCGACGGGGCTGTCACGCTTTGCAACCAGCGGTTCACCGAACTGACCGGATACAGCGAGAGCGATCTGCCGGACGGGCAGACGTGGTGGCAAAAGGCCTATCCGGATGCCGAGTACCGGGCGCGGCTGCAAGAAGACTGGCACCTTGCCACGCGCAAGGCGTACCACGAAGGCGCGGCTATCCCCAGCGGGGAATTCACCGTGGTCGGCGCCGATCAGCAATCGCGCACCATGGAAATTGCCGGTGTCTGGGTAGGCACGCAGCTGCTTGTGACCTTTGTCGATCTGTCGCAGCGCAAAGCCGCAGAGCAAGAGATTCGGACCCTGGCCTATTACGACCTCCTGACCGCGTTGCCCAATCGCCGCTTGCTGGTCAACCGCCTGGAGCAAAGCCTCAAGCACTGCAAACCGCCCTCGCACTGCGCGCTGCTGATGCTCGACCTGGACAACTTCAAGGCGCTTAACGACACCCGGGGCCATGAGCGCGGTGACCAACTGCTCAAGTTGGTGGCCGAGCGACTGCTGGCCTGCGTGCGGTCCGACGACACTGTGGCCCGCCCAGGCGGCGACGAATTTGCCGTGTTGCTCGAAAACGTGGGCGACAGCACGGAGGCGGCCCGCAGGCATTGCGACGAGATCGGCCAAAAAATTCTCGCGTCGCTGCGCGAACCGTATGTGATGGACGGCGAGTCGCACCACAGCACACTGAGCATGGGCGTAACCGTGTTCAGCGCAACGGAAGACAGCGTGGACGCGATACTGCAGCGCGTCGACCTCGCCATGTACCAGGCGAAGGCCACAGGCCGCGATACCTTGTGTTTCTACGACCCGAGCATGCACGCCCAGGCCAGCGAACGCGCCGCGCTGGAGGGGGATATGCGTGCGGGTCTGGCGCAGGGGCAATTCGAGCTCTACTACCAGCCCCAGGTGGACCATGGGCGCATCGTTGCGGCCGAGGCGCTGCTGCGCTGGCACCACCCGCAGCGCGGTTTTGTGTCGCCCGCGAGTTTCATTCCCATGGCCGAAGAAACGGGCCTGATTCTTCCATTGGGCCAATGGGTGCTGGAAGCCGCCTGCAAGCAGCTGGCGCAATGGGCCAACGATCCGCAGCTGGCGGAACTCACCCTGGCCGTCAACGTCAGCCCGCGCCAGTTTCGGCAGCTGGGCTTTGTGCAGCAGGTGCTCGGCACGCTGGCCAGCACCGGGGCGGCGGCGCGCCGCCTGAAGCTGGAGCTGACCGAAGGGCTGCTGCTGCACGATGTGGACGATTCTGCCGCCCGCATGAGCGAGCTCAAATCGTATGGCGTGGGTTTTTCGCTCGACGATTTCGGCACTGGTTTTTCCAGCCTGTCCTACCTCAAGCGCCTGCCGCTGGACCAGCTCAAGATCGACCAAAGCTTTGTGCGCGACGTTCTGACCGATCCGAACGATGCCTCCATCGTGCGCACCATTCTTGCGCTGGGTTCCAGCCTGGGTCTGCAAGTGATGGCCGAAGGCGTGGAAACCCAGGCGCAGCAGGCATTTTTGGAGCGCCACCATTGCCATGCATGGCAAGGCTACTTGCTGAGCCGGCCTGTTCCTGCAGAGGCGTTTGCGGCGCTGGTGCGGGCGCACGCGGCCGTCTGATGGGCAGATCAGACGCAGCCACCCAGCATTTTCTGGGCCCATGGGGGCAGCGGCGCTGAAAGAACGGTGGTGCCCGTGCGCGTATGCAGCGCCACCAGACGCGGCCCGCCAGCGCTGACTTCTTGAGCGTCGAAAAGGTAGGTGGCGTCTGCCAACTGCAGTGCTTGCGCCAACAGCGCCATGGTGCGCGGGTAGCGGGCCAGAATGCGATCGTGCGGCACCGCATGGCCGCCCTCACGCACACGCTGCGCCACGCGTGCCAGCAATTTCTGCGGATCGTGTAGCGCTACAACATACAAGGCCACGGTGAAGCCGGCGCGATGTGCTTCGTCGATCAAATCGAGTTTGGAAGGGTGTGAAAACACCGTTTCGCTGACAAGTGACGAGCCTTCGAACATCAGCGTGCTGCGCCTGCTCTGCGCCCAGGCCTGCGCGGCCCTTGATCGATCCTGGGGGTCACGGATGTGCTGCAGGCTCTCGCGCTCGTAAACGTCGGCGTTGACGAATTCCAGTGCAGTTCCCAGCACCCCCGTTTGCACCAAGGCCGAATGCAGGGTGGATTTGCCCGCCCCGTTGGGGCCGACCAGCAAATGCAACCAGCGCGGGGGCGCGCTGCCTCGCACAGAGCTGGCTATCAATTGGCGCGCATTTGATTGGCTTGCACCACCTCGCGCACGCGATCGGCCAAGGAACCACTGGCGTGTACAGCCAACAGACGCGCCGTCAGGGCATTCACTGAGTCCGGTGCGTGCGTGAGGGGCGGATTCTGTGCCTCATATTGCTCGATTGCGCGGCGCGCTTCCTGCACCGAGAGGCCCGTGTGCTCGACGATTTGGCCGAGTGTGGCCCAGTACTCGATTTGGCCCGCTACGGAGCGGCGCAGCGGCTGCGCTGCTTGGCGCGCCTGCGCTACCAGGCTGCTGGGAAGTTTGACGGATGCAAATGCGTTGGCGGCCACAATGAACTCCTTTTGGCGCATTTTGCGCCAAAAGGTCTCATGGCGCAACGGAGCGCATCTGCTTAATGCGCGCCCGCAGCCGCATCCGTGCTGCCCCCACTGCCGGGCCGGTGCGTTAGCCAGATCAGCGCGATCAGCACCAAAAATAGCCCGGCCGAGGCGAGAAAGACGTCGTCAGCGGCGCGCGTGAAGGCCTGCTGGTCAATCAGGCGGTTGATTTGCGCCAGCGCCTGGATCTGCGTCATGCCCCCCGCCGTCAGCTGCTGCAGCGTCTGGCCAAACACGCCCTGGCCTTGCACCAGGCCTTCGGTCAGATGGGCGTGGTGCAGGGCGGCGAGGCTTTCCCACAGCGTGGTGGTGATGGAGACACCCATGGCGCCGGCCATGATGCGCACGAAATTGCTCAGACCTGCGGCGGCCGGAATCCGTTCTGGCGGCAAATCGGACAGCGTGATGGTGGTCAGCGGGATGAAGAAGAAGGCCATGGCCGCGCCCTGGATCAGCGTGGGAACCAGGATGTGCCAGAAGTCGGTTTGCGTATCGAAGTGCGAACGCATCCACAGCACCAGCGCAAACACCACGAACGCGCCAGTGGCCATGCGGCGCGGGTCCCACTGGCCCACCTTGCGGCCCACCAGCGGCGTCAGAACGATGGCAAAAATACCCACGGGGGCCAGCGCCATGCCAGCGTTGGTGGCGGTGTAGCCCATGAACTGCTGCAGCCACAAAGGCAGCAGCACCACGTTGCCAAAGAACAGCGCGTACGCCACCGACAGCGACAACACGCCAAAAGCAAAATTGCGTTGGCGAAACAGCTTGAGGTCCACCACCGGGTGCGCATCGGTCAGCTCCCACACCAGGAACACCGCCAACGCCACCACGGCGATCACGGCCAGCGTAAGGATGAGTGGCGAGGAAAACCAGTCGAGCTCCTTGCCCTTGTCGAGCATGAGCTGCAGTGCGCCCACCCACAGCACCAGCAGCGACAAGCCCAGCGTGTCGATGGGCAGCTTGGTGCGCGGCGTTTCTCGGTGCCGGTAAATGCTCCAGGTGACGCCTGCCGCAAGCAGGCCTACGGGCACGTTGATATAGAAAATCCACGGCCACGAGATGTTGTCGGTGATCCAGCCGCCCAGCAGCGGGCCCACCACGGGTGCCACCAGCGTGGTGACGCCCCAGAGCGCCAGCGCCATGCCGGCGCGTGCGCGCGGGTAGCTGGCCAGCAGCAAGGTTTGCGACAGCGGAATCATGGGCCCGGCCACCAGGCCTTGCAGTACGCGAAACACCACCAGCATTTCCAGCGACGAGGCAAAGCCGCACAACCAGGAGGTCAGCACGAACAGCAGAATGCTCAGCGTAAACAGCCGCACCGCGCCAAAACGCTGCGTCAGCCAGCCGGTGAGCGGCACCGAAATGGCGTTGGCGACGCCAAAGCTGGTGATCACCCAGGTGCCCTGGGCCGGGCTCACGCCGACGTCGCCAGCGATGGCGGGGATGGACACGTTGGCAATCGACGAGTCGAGCACGTTCATGAACGTGGCGAGCGAGAGCGCCAGCGTGCCCAGCAGCAAGGGCATGCCATGCAGGGGCGGGTGCGGCGCTGGC
>JBATPF010000511.1:0-5895 GCA_049291355.1 Giesbergeria sp. | reverse complement strand
TCAAGAAGCGCAAAATGCGCTCTGGCCGCAAGATCAAGCCCAAAGACATCGCACTGTTCACGCGCCAAATGGCCACCATGATGAAGGCGGGTGTACCGCTTCTGCAGGCCTTTGACATTGTGGGGCGTGGAAACGCCAACGTGAGCGTGGGCAAGCTGTTGAACGATATCCGAAGCGATGTGGAGACTGGCACGTCGCTGAACGGCGCGTTCCGCAAATATCCCATGTACTTCGACAGCCTCTATTGCAATCTGGTGGAGGCGGGCGAAGCGGCCGGTATTCTCGAGGCATTGCTCGATCGCCTCGCGCTTTATATGGAAAAGACCGAGGCCATCAAATCCAAAATTCGCTCGGCACTGATGTACCCAATTTCTGTGGTCATCGTCGCCTTTGTTGTGGTCACGGTGATCATGATATTCGTGATTCCTGCATTCAAAGAAGTTTTTACCTCTTTTGGTGCGGACCTTCCTGCGCCCACACTTTTCGTGATGGCGATCAGCGAGATTTTTGTCAAATGGTGGTGGCTGATCTTTGGAGTGCTTGGCGGTGGGTTTTACTTTTTCATGCAGGCTTGGCGACGCAATGAAAAAATGCAGATTTTTATGGATCGCTTGATGCTGAAAATTCCAATCTTTGGCGTTTTGATCGAAAAATCGGCTATCGCGCGCTGGACCCGTACGCTCTCCACCATGTTTGCCGCCGGCGTGCCGCTGGTCGAAGCCTTGGACTCGGTGGGCGGCGCGTCCGGCAATGCGGTGTACGCGATGGCTACCGACAAGATTCAACAGGAGGTCTCTACCGGCACCAGTCTCACGGCGGCAATGACCAATACCAATGTTTTCCCTTCCATGGTGCTGCAGATGTGCGCTATTGGCGAGGAATCAGGCTCCATCGATCACATGCTAGGCAAGGCCGCCGACTTCTACGAGGCCGAGGTCGATGACATGGTTGCAGGGCTCTCCAGCCTGATGGAGCCCATCATCATCGTGTTCCTGGGCACGATTATCGGCGGCATCGTGGTGTCGATGTATCTGCCCATCTTCAAGCTGGGTCAGGTTGTTTGATGCCGGTGGAGGTCTGGTTGGACGCCACGGTTGCAGGCGTCTTCGGTTTGCTTATTGGCAGCTTTCTTAACGTAGTCATCTATCGCGTGCCCCGCATTCTGGAGCGGCAATGGGAGCGAGAAATCGCTGACTATGCTGCATCCCGTGCTGCGCAGGGCGCTGCCGGCTCCGAGGTAGCTGTTCCCGAGCCTTTCAATCTGCTGGTACCGCGCTCGCGTTGCCAGGCCTGCGGACACCAACTGCGCTGGTTTGAAAACATCCCGGTTTTCAGCTATCTGGGCTTGCGCGGCAAGTGTTCCTCTTGCGGGGATCGCATCAGCATGCGCTACCCACTCGTCGAGCTGTTGACGGGGGCACTGTTCGTCTATTGTGCACAGCGTTTTGGGTTGACCGCTACGGGGGCGATTTGGGCATTTTTCTGCGCCATGCTCGTGGCCATGGCCTTTATCGATTGGGACACCACCCTGTTGCCTGACAACCTGACGCTACCGTTGTTGTGGGCCGGAATTTTGGCGTCAGCGGCCGGTTTAATCGAGGTGCCCCTCCTTCAGTCGGTGGTGGGCGCTGCCGCAGGCTACCTGTCCCTCTGGCTGGTCTATTGGGCTTTCAAGCTGGCCACGGGCAAGGAAGGCATGGGCTATGGGGATTTCAAGCTTTTCGGGGCCCTCGGCGCCTGGTTCGGCTGGCCTGCACTGGTCCCACTGATCTTGATGGCCTCCGTGGTGGGCGCCTGCATCGGTATTGCCATGAAGGTGGCGAGCCGTTTGCGCGAAGGTGGCTATGTACCGTTTGGGCCGTTTCTGGTGGGAGCCGGACTCGCGGCGTTGATTTTGGGCCCTCAGACCGTGCAAAGCGCGATTCTGGGACTCTTCGGGTTGTGAGCAGCCCCGCAGCGCTCCCGCGCCGCCTGGGGCTCACGGGCGGAATCGGCAGCGGCAAAAGCACCGTCGGCGCATTTCTCGCTGCAAGCGGTGGCGTGCTCATTGACGCAGATGCTCTATCGCGCGCCAGCACGGCCAGTCATGGCGAGGCGACTTCAGCCATCGCGAACATTTTCGGACCGGAGTTTCTGGATGCGCAGGGTGCGCTGGACCGCATTCGCATGCGCAACCTGGTGTTTTCCGATCTCACAGCCCGCGCGCGGCTGGAAGCTATCGTTCATCCGATCGTATTGCGCGGCATCGCCGAACGCGCCGCTGCCGCTGAGCTGGCAGGCGCGCAACTGGTGGTGCTGGACATCCCGCTGCTGGTGGAATCAGGCCGTTGGGCGCGCGAAGTCGACGCGATCATCGTGGTCGATTGTCTCGAAGAAACACAGATTGAACGCGTGATGCAGCGCAGCGCAATGACGCGCGAGCAGGTGCAGTCCGTGATCAATGCCCAGGCCAGTCGCCCGCAGCGGCGCGCCGTGGCAGACGCGGTAGTCTTCAACGACGGCCTGTCTTTGTCCGAGCTGGCGGCCAAGACGCGAACGCTCGCACAATGCTTCGCGCTATGATTCCTGTGGATTTGGCCGAAACCGGCCCGCCATCCGAGAGCGCCTCCTCCACCCATTGCTCCCCAAGGAATCTGGCCGCGTGATCCTGTACGAATACCCCTTCAACGAGCGCATCCGCACCTATTTGCGCCTCGAACATCTGTTTCTGCGACTCGGCGCGCTGATCTCTCGCGAACATGCTCTGGACCATCATTTTGCGTTGGTGAGCATTTTTGAAGTAATGGACGTCGCCGCACGGGCCGATCTCAAATCCGATGTGCTCAAGGATCTGGAAAAACAAAAGCACCAACTCGACAGCTACCGTGGAAATCCTTCGATTTCGGTAGACGCGCTCGACGGCGTGGTAGCGCAGCTTGATGCATGTTTTGTGGCCTTGAATGCGCAAATCGGCAAAGCTGGGCAGACACTCACGGAAAACGAATGGCTGATGGCGATTCGCAGCCGCGTCGGGATTCCCGGTGGCACTTGCGGTTTTGACCTCCCTTCCTACTCCGCTTGGCAGCACCGCCCGGCCGCCGAACGCCAGCAAGCACTGGGTGGCTGGGCGAGCGCACTGGCCCCTCTGGCGGAGGCAATCTTGCTTTTGCTTCAGTTGCTTCGCGACACGGGTGTGCCGCAGAAGGTGGTGGCCGAGCATGGCCAGTTACAGCAAACCCTGCCTCAGGGCCGCAGTTTTCAGCTGCTGCGCATGCGCATTGATCCTGCCCTCAATCTGGTGCCCGAAATCAGCGGCAACCGCCTGATGGTGTCGGTGCGCCTGATGCAGGTCCAGCCGGGCTTTGCTTCGGTACCCAGCACGCAGGACACCAGCTTCGAACTCACGCTGTGTGCCTGAACGGGGCGTCGAATTGAATCCAGAACCACAAACCCGCCAGGTACGCTGCCCTGCCTGCGGCGGCAAGAGCCTCTACAGCCCGGCCAACCCCTGGCGCCCGTTTTGCAGCGAACGCTGCCGGCAGCGGGATCTGGGGGCCTGGGCCAGCGAAGAATTTCGGATGCCCACCGAGGATCCTCCGGACGATGCGCCCTATGGTGATCCACATACAAAAGAAGAGTGAAATAGGCCTCTAGCGCAATACCAAAGCCAACCAGCAGCTACTGTTTTTGTAGTATTTCCGGATCGAATTCCAGGCCCCGTTCCTGCGCCAGCCACTGCAGCACCGGAAGCGCACCGGGCAGCACCGGGCGCACTGCGATCGGCCAGTGCTGCCAGCACATTTGCTGCGCCTCGCGCATCTCGAAGGCTCCCGTCCACGCTGTGACGCGGCACCAGTGCAGGCGCACCAGCGCATGCGGGTAGTCATGCTCGGTCACTTTCCACACCTTCGCAGTGCCGATGACGATGCCCAACTCTTCCTGCAGCTCGCGGCGCAGCGCCTGCTCCACCGTTTCGCCCGCTTCCAGCTTGCCTCCAGGAAACTCCCAGTAGCCCGCGTAGACCTTGCCCTCGGGCCGGCTGGTCAGCAACAACGCGCCATCCTCACGGCTCAAGATGCCAACGGCCACTTCGGTGCGCGTGCGCGTATCAATCACTCCGGCGCCCAGCGTAATCACGTGCGAACTGGTAGGCCACGCGGCCGCTGCGTGAGCCGCGCTCCAGCGCCCAGACCAGCGCCTCGGGCCGCGCTGCAGCAATATCAGCCGCGTTCACGCCCATCGATGACAGCCACTGCGCGGCGATCGCCAGGTATTCGTCCTGGCTGAAGGGGTAAAAGCTGACCCACAGGCCGAAGCGCTCGGAGAGCGATATCTTCTCTTCCACGCCTTCGCCTGGATGCACCTCACCATCGTCGGTGTGGGTATAGGTCAGGTTCTCGCGCATGTACTCGGGCAATAGATGGCGCCGGTTGCTGGTGGCGTAGATCAGTACATTGGGCGTGGCGGCGGCCACCGAGCCGTCAAGAATGGATTTGAGCGCCTTGTAGCCCGGCTCGCCGTCCTCGAAGCTCAGGTCGTCGCAAAAGACGATAAATTTCTCACTGCGATCGGCGACGACTTCCACGATATCGGGCAAATCCGTCAGATCGGCCTTGTCGACTTCGATCAACCGCAGGCCATCGGGCGCATAGGCATTCAAACAGGCCTTGATCAGCGAGCTTTTGCCGGTGCCGCGCGCGCCCGTGAGGAGCACGTTGTTCGCTGGTACGCCGCGCACGAACTGTTCGGTATTGCGCTGGATTTTTTCCTTCTGGCCGTCAATTTCCTTCAAATCTGCCAACTGCATGGCGGCAACATGGCGCACCGGTTCGAGCCGACCGTGGCCGCTGGCGCGTTTGCGGTAGCGCCAGGCAATGGCCTCCTGCCAGTCGGGCGCCGTCAGCGGCTGCGGCAGCACCGATTCAATGCGCGCCATCAATTGTTCAGCGCGGGCGATCAGGCGATCCAAATTTTGAGTCATTTTGGTATCTAGCGCTTACTGCATAAGCGGATACAGCTATTGAATTAAGAGCGATAGTCGGCGTTGATGCTCACGTAGTCGTGGCTCAGGTCGCAGGTCCAGACCGTCTCGCGCGCCCCGCCCCGCCCCAGCAGCACACGCACCGTGATTTCCGCCTGTTGCATGACGCGCTGGCCGTCCTCTTCGCGGTAGTCGGGGTTGCGTCCGCCGCGCTGCGCGACGAGGACGTCGTCGAGGTACAGGTCAATCAGCGTCTGGTCCAGATCGCCGATGCCCGCATAGCCCACCGCCGCCAGAATGCGACCAAGGTTGGGATCACTGGCAAAGAACGCCGTTTTGACCAGCGGCGAATGCGCAATGGCGTAGGCCACCTTGCGGCATTCCTCCCCATTGGCACCCCCTTCCACCTGCACCGTGATGAATTTGGTGGCACCTTCGCCGTCGCGAACGATGGCCTGCGCCAGCAGGCGCGCCACCCCGGCGAGTGCCGCCACCAGTGCCTGGCCTTCGGCGCTGGCAAGCGAGGTGATCTCAGCGTTGCTGGCCCGCTGCGTGGCAATCAGCGTGAACGAGTCGTTGGTCGAGGTGTCACCGTCGATGGTGATGCGATTGAAGGATTGTTCCGCCAGCTCGCGCACCAGGCCCGGCAGCAGCGCAGGCGCGACGCAGGCGTCGGTGGCCAAAAAGCCCAGCATGGTCGCCATATTGGGGCGGATCATGCCCGCGCCCTTGGAGATGCCGGTGATGGACACGCGGGCGCCGCCAACATCGAGCTGGGTGCTGAAAGCCTTGGGCACGGTGTCGGTGGTCATGATGGCCAGCGCCGCGTTGCCCCACTGCGCCGGTGCCGCATCCGCGATGGCGCGCGGCAGGCCGGCCACGATGCGCTCGACGGGCAGCGGCTCCATGATCACCCCGGTTGAATAGGGCAGCAC
>JBATPF010000510.1:0-2561 GCA_049291355.1 Giesbergeria sp. | reverse complement strand
CCCGCAGCGGCGGTGGCGGTGGCCGGCGCGGCGGCTATTGAAGCGCTTCTGAGCCTGCGTGCCTGAGACAAGGCAGAAATACCCATGAAATTGGCTGCTAGCGCTTGATACACAAGCGCTAGCAGCTATTTTTTTAGGAGTATTCAGCACCCGCCAAAGCGTTTCGGGTGCGCACAACGCGCAGGCGCTTTGGGTATCTGCGTACGAAACGGCGTGCACACTGACACCGTTCTTGCTGCGCCGACGTTTACCATTCGCGCCACGCGCCCGCTCCCCACCCTTATTTCGAACGGCTGATCGCACCATGCTCTTGCAGTTTTTCTCCCGAAATGTTCGCGCTGCAGCGCAGCGCTGCGCAATTCCCCAAGTTCTGGCCCTCGCCCTCGTGCCAGTTTTGCTGGCAGGCTGCGCCAGCACACCTTTGCCACCCTGGCCCGCCAAGGCGCCGCTGCCCCCTGCCGAGCGCGGCCGTGTGGTGGCCCCGGCCTACCCTGCGCCTGTGCAACCCGCTCAAGCCACACCCGTGCCAGGCACGGCAATCCCGCCCCCCTGGCCCCAAGGGGCGGCGCCGGCACCCGTGGGTCCGGCCTTGAATTCGGCTGTCGCTGCGTATTTTCCTGACCCCATCGTGCGCTACCGTACGCCTGGTCTGAGCGATGGGCGGCGCGCATTCACCACCAATGCGGAGCTGTCCGATTGGCTGGGTGCCATCGCCACAGGGCAGCAAGGGGCCGGAACCCGAACGCAACTGCTGCGCCTTGGACCGTCGCAGCACGGCGAACCCATTCTTGCGCTGGTGCTCACGCGCGCTGCGGGTACCACCCCGGACGCCCTGGAGGCCTCCCGCCGCCCTACCGTGCTGCTGGTGGGTCAGCAGCACGGCGACGAACCCGCAGGTGCCGAGGCCTTGCTTGCGCTCGCCCAGGAACTGGCAGGCGGACTGCTGGAGCCGCTGCTGGACCGCATCAACGTGGTGCTGGTGCCGCGCGCCAACCCCGACGGCGCCGACGCCGGCACGCCAGAGACCGCAGCCGGTGTCGACATGGTGAGCGACCATCTGGTGCTCTCCACGCCCGAAGCGCGGGCGCTTGCTGAACTGGTGCGCGAATACCGACCCGTCCTGGTGCTGGACGCACGCGAATTTCCAGCTGCAGGCGCTTTGCGCGATGCATTGGGCGCCGAGCCCAGCTACGACGCGCTGCTGCAGTACGGCACGGCAGCCAACGTGCCGGACTTCATTACCAAAGCCGCGCGCGAGTGGTACTACGAACCCATGGCAGCGTCGCTCAAGTCCGAGCACCTGCGCAGCGACTGGTTCTTCGGACCGGTGGCGGGTGGGGGCATTGCGCGCGTCGCCGGCGGCAGCGTCCTGCCCGACACGCTGCGCAATGTCAGCGGCCTCAAAAATGCTGTGGGCTTCGCGGTGGCGAGCCGCGGCGTCGGCCTGGGGCGCGCCCAGATACAGCGCCGTGTGCACACGCAGGTCACGGCCATGGCAAGCGCCCTGCGCAGCACAGCAGAGCGTTCTTCCAGCCTGGAGCAGGTGCGCAGCTTTGTCGCGCGCGACACCAGCGCCCTGGCTTGCCGCTCTCAGGCGGTGATTGAGGCCGTGCCCACGCCAGCGCAGCGCGACATCGCACTGCTCGACGCACAGACAGGCGCCGAGCGCATCCAGCATGTGACGTGGGATTCGCCCCTCAAGCTGCGTGCAGTCACCTCACGCTCCCGCCCTTGCGGCTATTGGCTGGCGGCCCGGGCCGACAACGTGGTCGATCGGCTCAAGCTCCTGGGCATCCAGGTGCTGCGTGTGGCCGAAGGGGGCTCCTTGCTGGCAGACAGCTACGAGCGCGCGGGCCCCGGAGCAGCACTGCGCCGCAACACCATTGACGCCCCTGTGGGCAGCTACTACGTGCCCCTCAATCAACCGCTGGCACAACTGGCCGTTGCCGCACTCGAACCCGACAGCGCCGCCGGCTATGTCGCCAGGGGCGTCATCGACGACGTGAGCGAAGTGGCGCGCATTGTTTCAACCCCGTCTCTGGTGTTTGAAGAATCGAACTGACAAGGCGCCGGGCCAAGCATCAAGAAATTTGAGCGCTTGCGTGAAAACGCGCCTGCGATGCAGGTGCCGGCACACGCGGGCGGCAACTATTATTTTTATAGCAACCAGCGCTTACTAAATAAGCGCTGAAGCCCGATTTTCATCTAATTTTCGCCTCGTATCTGCCTGCGCATCGCCGCGCCGCGCAAACATCCGCACAGGTATGATCGCCCGCTCTGGGCAGGCACCTGCCGCATCCATCTGCCCGTAGCTCAACTGGATAGAGCAACAGCCTTCTAAGCTGTAGGTCGGGGGTTCAAGTCCCTCCGGGCAGGCCAAATTAGCGATTCATACCGCCTCACACCCTCTCAAAACCCGCACGTTTCCTAGCGTCGCGGGTTTTTTGTTGCCTCAGGACATTTCACTGCGTACCATGAGATACCGTCAAACATACGGTATCTCTGACGGTACCTTGTGTATAGCGCACCAGAGATACCGTCAAAAGGGGCAGGCATGGCAC
>JBATPF010000509.1:0-13266 GCA_049291355.1 Giesbergeria sp. | reverse complement strand
GGTCAACACAGCGCCACCGCCGCCCACACCTCCCACGGCCCGTGCCACCAGGGGGGCGCCGGCCAGGTTGGTCAAGGTGTCGACGGCCTGCCAAGCCGCCTTGTAGCTCACACCGACGGCGCGCGCCGCCTGTGAAATAGAACCGCAGCTGCCAACCTCGCGCAGGATGGCTATGCGCTTGTCGGTCGGCTCATGGCCAAGAGCGGCGGGCAGGGCGAGGGGCGATGGCATAAGCGATGGTATGGGCGCAATGGTGCATCATGAAGCAATCGTCCAAGGGCAGCGCCGCCCTAATGTTGGCCTAAGACTCGGCTTTGACAATTGCGCCTTCTCTCCCCACCGGACCAAGGCTGTAGCCATGTCTCTCGACTCTGCGCTTTTTTTGGCGATCAATGGCTCGGCTGCTTCACCGCACTGGTTGACCGCCCTGGCCCTGTTCGCTACCGAACGTTTACCACTGCTGCTGGCTGGCGGCACAGCCGGTATCTTCCTGGCGGCCGATCGCCAAGTGAGATTGCATGTGCTGCAGGTGCTTGCCGCCATGGCCACTGCGTGGCTGCTGGCACGGCTGGGTCAGTATTTCTTTCCAATCGATCGGCCTTTTGTCGTCGGGCTCGGCAAACAGTGGCTGCCGCACGCAGCGTCTCCTGGCTTTCCGAGCAGCCATTCGAGCGTGGTCTTCGGGTTTGCAACGGCCGTCGCGCTGACCGCGGGACGTTGGTATTGGGCCTCGCTGGCTTTGGCCGCTGCCGTGCTCGTGGCCTGGAGCCGTGTCTACCTTGGGCTGCATTTCCCCTCGGACGTTCTGGCCGGCGCCCTGGTGGGCGCCGCCAGCGCCTGGGTGGCATGCCGCCTCCTTTTTCGCAATCCAATACGGCCCGCAGTCGCTACGGGACTCGCATGATCGCGAACCCGCGCACGGCCACTGCGCCGCTGCAACAACAGCGCGACGCCTTGTCGCAATACGGCGCACGCCATCAGGCTGCCAATGCCACCCGCGCCGAAGGGCTCGCCCTCGCCCAGCCACCCTCCCGCGAATCCGGATCTGTCTCCTGCATTGTTCCCTGCCACAACGAAGCGCGTAACCTGGAGCAATTGCTCCCCCAGTTGCGCGACACCCTTGAGGCTTGCGCGCACCCGTGGGAAGTGATTCTGGTGGACGATGGCAGCTCGGACGCCACCAGCCTGGTGCTTGCCAAGTGGGCGCAGACGCCGGGCTTTCGCGCATTGCTGCTGTCACGCAACTTCGGCAAGGAGGCGGCGCTCACGGCCGGACTGGAGGCGGCGCAGGGCGATGCCATCGTGATGATGGATGCCGATCTGCAGCATTCGCCGTCATTTCTTCCCACCTTCCTGGAGCATTGGTGCCAGGGCCGCGACGTGGTCTACGCGCTGCGCGAGGATCGGCAAGACGAGCGCCCCTTCAAACGCCTGGGAACTCGCCTGTTCTACAAGCTTGTCAATATGGCAGGGCGCTTCGAGGTGCCTGCCGGCGCAGGGGATTTTCGGCTCATGGACCGTGCTGTCGTCAACGCCCTGCTGTCGCTGCCAGAACGCAACCGGTTCATGAAAGGCCTTTACGCCTGGGTGGGCTTCGATCCCCTGGCCGTCCCTTACGTGCCAGAGGGGCGGCTGCACGGCAAAACCACCTTCCACCCCTGGAGCTTGATTCGGCTCTCGGTGGATGGCCTGACCGGCTTTACCACCTGGCCGCTGCGCGCCGTCAGTCTCATGGGCTTCGTGCTGGCCTTTTTCGCACTGCTCTATGGCGCCTACCTGACCACGGTCTATCTGCTGTATGGCCATGCGATCAGCGGCTGGACCACCATCGCGGTGGGGTTGATGGGTTTTTCCGGCATCCAGCTTCTCTCGCTCGGTGTGGTGGGCGAGTATGTCGGGCGCATTTTCGAGGAAGTCAAGGCGCGACCTGTCTATGTCGTCAAGCGTGAACTGGGCCAGGGCTTGCGGAAAGCCGACGGATGCAGGCACTGACAACCAAGAAAACGCACAGCACCACGGCCGTCACCTTGCTCGTGCTGGTCTGGCTGGCCTGGACGGCATGGGCACGCCCTCTCATGCTGCCGGATGAAGGACGTTACGTCGGGGTTGCCTGGGAAATGCTGCGCTCGGGCGACTGGCTCACGCCCACCCTCAACGGACTGCCCTACTTCCACAAGCCGCCACTCTTTTACTGGATCACGGCGGCTTCCCTGTGGCTCTTTGGCCACCACGAATGGGCAGGCAGAGTGGCTTCCCTGCTGGGCGCGGCCCTCGGGTCAACCGCTTTGTACGCGTTCATTCGCCGCTGGTCTGGCGCTCATGCAGCCCGAGCCGGCCTGGTGGTGTTGCTGGCGCAACCGCTGTGGTTCCTTGCCGCCCAGTTTGCCAACCTGGACATGCTGGTAGCCGGCTGTATCAGTGCCACCATCGTTCTGCTGGCGCACGCGGTCTTGCTGGCCGACCATGGCAAGCCCTGGCGTGCGGTACTGACCAGCGCCTGGGCCATGGCCGCCTTGGGGGTGCTGGCCAAGGGTTTGATCGGCTTTGTGCTTCCGGCAGCGGTAATCTTTGTTTGGCTCGTTCTGCAAAAACGCTGGCGCAGCCTATTCACCCTCTTGTGGTGGCCCGGCGTCCTGGTCTTTCTGGTACTGACCGCGCCCTGGTTCGTGGCCATGCAGGACCGATTTCCAGATTTTTTGAACTACTTTTTCGTCGTTCAACACTTCAAGCGCTTCACCGAAAGCGGGTTCAACAACGCGATGCCGTTCTGGTTCTATGCCGCAGCACTGTGCGCATGCTTCCTGCCATGGCTACTCTGGATGGTGCGTGCCCTCAAGACCCGAATCGGGCTATCGGAGCCGCAACAGGCCATTCGGCTGCTGATGTGGGTCTGGCCCGCCATCATCGTTCTGTTCTTCTCGCTGCCAAAATCCAAGTTGCTGGGCTACGTGCTGCCGGCAGTCCCACCGCTGGCCTTCCTCGCCGCCGAGGGGTTTCTGGCGCACGCACTCTTGTCGCGCACATCCACCCGCCTTTGGTGGCTTGCGGCAGGCATCGGGTGCGCACTGGCGCTTGGCATCGTGGGCTGGCTTTCGGTGCATCCGGAGCATTCCACGCAGGCCTTTGCGCAAGTCCTGCGCAACACGCGCCAAGCACCCGAGCCCGTCGTCATGCTCGAAAAGTATTTTTTTGATTTGCCGTTCTATGCGCGGCTGGACAACCCCGTAACGGTCATCGCCCATTGGGACGACCCCGATCTTCGCCAACACGACAGCCAGCGCAAGGAACTGGCCGACGCCGGCCAATTCGACCAAGCCGCTGCCGCCAAGCTCCTGGTGCTCCCTGCTGCCCTGCCCGCCCTTTTGTGCCGCTCGGCCACTAGCTGGGTGCTTGGCCCCTCTTCAGCGGTGACACGGTACCCTTTCCTCGGGCTTGCCACCGACGTTCACCAAGAAAGCGGAACCACCCTGTGGCGCATCGACACCACGAAACCTGCCATGCTCAGCGCGCTGGCTTGCCGTTAAAGGCCCAATGACGGCTCAGAAGGTAAGTGCCACCCGCCACAGCGACGAGCACCACGGCAAGCACCAGGTCGTAGCGCAGGCCGCTCCAATGCAACAGCAAGGCATAGGTCGCTTCATTGATGGCGAAGCCGCTTGCGGATACAGCGAAAAACCGCAGGGCCGAGCGCCAGAGCGGCACGCCATGGTCACGGAAGGTCCAGCGGTAGTGCCCGGAAAAAGAAACGACAAAGGCGATCAACCACCCCAGAACATTGGCCAGCAAGGGCCGCCAACCAGCATGCGTCACCAACATCACCACGACGCCCCAATGCACAGCAGCAGCAGCCGTGCCCACCAGAATGAACCAGGCAATGCGCCCACGCAAGCTGCCGAGGGAAATATTGTGGACAAAGGACTGCGGTCGCATGAACCTGCCAAGCATAGCCGCAGCCTGTGCATTGCCGTGGACGATTTCGGGCTTCATGCCGGCGTTTGCGAAGCGGCATTGCTGCTCGCATGGCTGGGGCGCGCGCAGGCCATTGGCTGCATGGTGGGCGCTCCAGCGTGGGCGCAATGGGCCCCGGAACTCGAAAAAATGGACGCGAAACAGACAGAGATCGGCCTGCACCTGGACCTCACCCAGCACCCGTTGGTGCTGCAGCCGCAGCGACTTGGTCCACTCATCCTGCGCAGTTGGCTGCGCACCCTTGATCGCACCAGCATCCGCAGCGAAATCCGTGCCCAACTAGACGCGTTTGAACAGCAAACCCGCCGCGCACCCGCGTACGTCGACGGGCACCAGCATGTTCACCAGTTCCCAGTCGTGCGAGGCGAACTGCTGGCCGAGCTGCAACGGCGGTATGCGGGTAACCTGCCCTGGCTGAGAAACACGGCGCGGTACTCCGAAGCGCACACGAACACGCCAGTGCCCTGGCGGCAGGCAGTCAAGCCCTGGACCATTGAAGCCCTGGGGTCAGCCGCGCTGGCGCGGCAGGCACGCGCGCAAGGCTTCCGCCAGAACGCGCACCTGCTGGGGGTGCACAACTTCAGGGGGGACGAAGACAGCTACCTTGAGTGGACACGCAGGTGGCTTGGGGCCTGCCTCAGTGGCGACCTGCTGATGTGCCACCCAAGTCTGGGCGCCCACCCGCAAGATCCGCTCGATTCTTCGCGCCAACACGAGTACCAGGTGCTGTCCGGAAATGGCTTTGGCGAATGGGTGCAGGCAGAAGGAATCTGGCTCGAACCTCTGGGTCAGACCTTGTCGCAAGGTCTTGTGGCACCTATGCGCAACGATTGCGCAACATGAGCGATGGCAGTGCCTCTATGCCTGAGCTAAGTGTGGAACGGCACATTGAAGGCTTCTGCAATCGAGTTTTGGAAGCCAGCGATGAGCACTCCCCCTGCAACGGGCTCCCTGAAGGGCCTGCCCAATAAAGTCCCCGCAATCGCCCTGTCGTTCTGGGTCATCAAAATCATGTGCACCACGGTCGGCGAGACCGGTGCCGACTTTCTGGCGTTCAACGCCAGATTGGGAGCCCATCTGACCATGGCGCTCATGGGCGCCTTGCTGGCGCTTGCGCTTTTTGTGCAACTGCGCACGCAGCGCCTCGCACCCTGGATCTACTGGCTGACGGTGGTGCTCGTCAGCATCGTGGGCACCCAGATCACCGACTTCTTGACGGACACCCTTGGCATCAGCCTGACGCTGAGCACGCCGATATTGGCCGTGGCGCTGGCCGCCACCTTCATCTTCTGGTACCGCGTGGAAAAGAGCCTGTCCATCCATGAAATCTTCACGCGGCGCAGGGAGTTGTTCTATTGGGCAGCCATCCTCTGCACCTTTGCCCTGGGCACGGCAGCAGGTGATCTGGCAAGTGAGACGCTCGGGCTCGGCTATGCCTGGGGCGCTGTGGCCTATGGCGCATTGATTGCCATCACCTTTGCCGCCTGGCGCATGGGTGGCAATGCGATCCTGACCTTCTGGATCGGCTACATCCTGACGCGCCCCTTTGGCGCCGCGCTGGGCGACCTGCTGACGCAGGCAAAGGCTGCGGGTGGCCTGGGAATGGGTACGGCGTGGACCAGCGCTATCTTTCTGAGTGTGATCGTCCTCTTGGTGGGGTTCGCGCAATGGACCACGCAGCCCGCCGCAGTAGAGCCGCGTTGACCGACCCCTTCCACAAGAACTACAACCATCTTCAACCGCCATGAACACCGCCACAGACCAAGCTCTCAGCAAGGTCCCGGAAGTCACCCTGCTTTTCTGGATCATCAAAATCGCCGCCACCACGCTGGGCGAAACGGGGGGTGACGCGGTTTCCATGTCCATGCATCTGGGCTACTTTGTGGCCACCGCCATCTTTGCATCGGTGTTCGTGCTGGCCGTGGTGGCGCAAATCAAAGCCCGCAGTTTTCATCCGTTTTTGTACTGGGCCACCATCATTGCCACCACGACGGTGGGTACCACACTCGCGGATTTTGCCGACCGCTCACTGGGCATTGGCTATGCAGGAGGATCGACGCTGCTGCTGGCCTTGCTGCTGGGTTCGTTGTTCGTCTGGCAGCGCACGCTCGGGTCGGTGTCGGTCAACACGGTCAGTTCACCGAAGGCAGAAATGTTCTACTGGGTCACGATCATGTTTTCTCAGACGCTGGGGACGGCGCTCGGGGACTGGACGGCTGACACCGCCGGTCTTGGCTATACCGGCGCGGCGGTGGTGTTCGCTGTTTTGCTGGCGGTGGTGGCCGCAGCGTACTTCTGGACACGGACGTCGCGCACGGCACTGTTCTGGGCTGCCTTCATCCTGACACGCCCTCTGGGCGCCGTGGTCGGGGATTTTCTGGACAAGCCCTTGACCGCTGGCGGCCTGGCGCTCAGCCGCTATTCGGCTTCTGCAGCCCTGTTTGCCTTTATCGTGATCAGTATCGCCATGTTCAGGCAGCGGGCTGCTGCCGCAGCACATTGACGGCTGACTCACTGGAACTCCCATGCGCGTATTGCTGGTCGAAGATGACGCCATGATCGGCGAAGCCATTCAGGGTTCGCTGAAAGACGCTGCCTACGCGGCCGATTGGGTCAAGGATGGCGCAGCAGCCCTTGGCAGTCTGGCATGCCAGCACTACGACCTGGTGTTGCTAGACCTGGGGCTTCCAGGAAAGGATGGGATGGAGGTACTGCACAGCATTCGCGCTAGGGACAACCCAGTTCCCCTGCTCATCATCACTGCACGCGACGGCCTGACTGATCGCCTGCACGGCCTGGACGCCGGGGCCGACGATTACCTCCTCAAACCCTTTGAGATGTCCGAGCTGCTGGCCCGCATGCGCGCGGTGCTGCGCCGCAAAGGAGGAAGCGCGGTGTCGTTGCTGGGCAATGGCATTGTCTCGCTAGACCTCGCAACGCGGCAAGCCATGGCAGCTGACGGTGTGCCGGTTGTGCTGTCCCACAGGGAGTTTTCGCTCCTGCAGGCGCTGCTGGTGCGGCCCGGTGCAATTCTCTCGCGCAGCGATCTGGAAGATCGCATCTATGGTTGGGGCGACGAGGTGGACAGCAATGCCGTCGAGTTCCTCATCCATTCGCTGCGGCGCAAGCTAGGCAAGGACACTATCAAAAACGTCAGGGGAGCAGGATGGATGGTTTCAAAAAACGCCTGAACGCGTCCTTGCAACTCAAGCTCTCTGTCGCGCTGTCGCTGACCATTTTGCTCGTCGCAGTGGTGGCAGGCATGTTTTCATTTGCTACCGCATTCAAGCAAGCCCATGATCTGCAGGATGTGACATTGCAACAGGTGGCCACCCTGTTCGACCGACAGCACTTGGTAGCCAGCCTGCCCCAGAACGACCATCTGGCACAAAGCAATTACCAAGAATCGCGTGTTGTGGTGCAGTTTCTTGCTGAAGGCGCGCGCGCCGTAGGGAAAGGGCATACGGGCGCCGTGTTAGCGCTGCCCCTGCCCCTGCCTGACGGACTCCAGACAGTCGATGTTGAAGGCGAGTCCTTTCGGGTTTTGGTCAAAACCACCCCATTGGGCGAGCGCATCGCGGTGGCACAAGAAACCGACGTGCGGGACGACATTGCCGAAGTCAGCGCCCTGCACACCCTGATGCCGTTTCTGATCCTGGTGCCCATCCTGCTGCTGTTGGTGGCCGATCTGGTGCGCAAGATGTTCCGCCCCATTGCTGAACTTTCAGCCGCCATCGATGAGCGCGTCGAAGAGGACCTGCAGCCCATCGCGAAAGACGATTTGCCGATTGAGGTCCGTCCGTTTGCGGCAGCCATCAATCGCCTTCTGCGCCGGGTGGACAAGGCGATGCAGGGCCAGCGCCGATTTGTGGCCGATGCCGCGCACGAGTTGCGTTCGCCTTTGACCGCTCTGTCGCTTCAAGCCGGGCGCCTGGCCGAGGCACCCATGTCAGATCTGGCACATGCGAGGCTCGATGGGCTGCGCCAGGGAATCGAACGCGGCAGCAGACTTCTGGAACAGCTGCTCAACCTGGCGAAGGCCCAGGCGGCACCTGAATTGCCTCCATCGGCTGTCTCGGTTCAGCACCTTTTCCGCACGGTACTGGAGGATTGCCTGCCATTGGCAGAAGCCAGAGACATCGACATCGGCGTGGCAGGTGCAGAAGACGCCCTGGTGTGGGCGAACGAACTCGATCTGGAGGTAGTGTTGAAAAACCTCGTCGACAACGCCATTCGCTACACCCCGGAGGGAGGGAAGATCGACCTCAGCGTCTCCAAAGAGATCGGCTTTGCCACTCTACAAATCCAGGATTCCGGACCGGGCATCGCCGAAGCAGAGCGCGAACGCGTGTTCGACGCATTCTACCGCACCCCAGGCAGCGAAGCACCGGGTTCTGGGCTGGGTCTTTCCATCGTCCGTTCACTATTGCAACGAATGGGCGCCGAGATCGGGCTTGGATTCGTGGACGAGAGCCACCGCTGCGGCCTGCGCGTCACGATCCGCATGCCAACAGGCTCGCCGTTATCCAACTGAGTAAAAAACCCATGCCCCATGGGGCCGCTGTCGGATCGCCGACAACTCAGCCTACGCGCCAACTTCCGGCGTTCACGGGTTCGCCGCGACCTTATCGCGCAGCTCGCGGCGCAGAATTTTTCCGATGTTGCTCTTGGGCAAAGGCTCGGTGCGAAACTCGATCACGCGCGGTATCTTGTAGCCCGTCAAGTGGCGCTTGCAGTGCGCCAGCACATCGGCTTCGGTCAGTGCCGGATTGCCGGCCACGATTACCACCTTGACGGCCTCGCCCGAGCGCTCGTCTTTGATCCCAATGGCCGCCACTTCCAGCACGTCCGGATGCAGCGCCAGCACATCTTCGATCTCGTTGGGAAAGACCTTGAAGCCAGAGACCACGATCATGTCTTTCTTGCGGTCGGTGATGCGGATGCTTCCGTGCTCGTCCATGACACCCATGTCGCCGGTGCGCAGCCAACCGTTGGGGGTGAACACCTTGGCACTCTCCTGGGGCTGGTTCCAGTAGCCCTTCATCACCTGCGGCCCGCGCAGGCAAATCTCGCCCACTTCGCCCAGAGGGATGGGCCCGCCGTCGTCGTCCAGGATGGCTGCCTCGGTGCTGGGCACCGGCACGCCGATCTGGCCGCTCCACTCCTGAATGGTGACTGGATTGGCAATGGCCACCGGAGAGGTTTCGGTCAGTCCATAGCCCTCCACCAGCGGTACCCCGGCGCGCTCTTTCCAACGGTGCGCCACGACCTGCTGCACCGCCATGCCGCCGGCGACCGCCAGCTTGAGCGGACGCAGGTCGATCGCCGCAAAACCAGGCGCATCGAGCATGGCCCGAAACAGCGTGTTGACACCAATGATGGCGGTGAACGGGGCACTGCCCAGGACCTTGAGAAAATCGGGCATGTCGCGCGGGTTCGCGATCAGCACCGCCTGCGCACCCTGGCTGAAGAAGGACAGCGCTCCGGTGAGCGCAAACACGTGGTACATGGGCAGCGGCAGGATCAGCGTCTCCTGGCCCTCCTGCAAGTTGGGTGACATCCATGCGCCTACCTGCAGAACGTTGGCCACCATGTTGCCGTGGCTGAGCTGCGCGCCCTTGGCCACACCGGTGGTGCCGCCGGTGTACTGCAAAAAGGCGAGGTCGTCGTGGCCGAGCGGCACGGCATCGAGCTGCTGAGCGCGTCCGGCCGCCAAGGCATTGCGCCAGCCCACCGATTCGGGCAGGCGCCATGCCGGCACCATCTTCTTCGCATGCTTGACAACTGCGTTCGTCAGCAGGCGCTTGAGCGGCGGCAACAAGTCGCCCACCTCGGTGGTGACCACCGTGCGCACCTGTGTGTTGCCGATCACCTCCTCCAGCGTGTGCGCGAAATTTTCCAGCACCACGATGGCGCGCACATCGGCGTCCTTGAGCTGGTGTTGCAGCTCTCGGGGTGTGTACATCGGGTTCACGTTCACCACCACCATGCCGGCGCGCAGGACGCCAAACAGCGCCACCGGATACTGCAGCAAGTTGGGCATCATCAGCGCGACACGGTCACCGCGCTGCAGCCCGGCGGACTTCTGCAGCCAGGCAGCAAATGCGCGGCTGGCCTCGTCAAGCTCGCGAAAGTGCATGGCCACGCCCATCGACCGGTACGCAGGCAAATGCGCAAAACGCTTGCAACTGTCGGTGAGCATGTCGACGAGCGACCCGAAACGCTGCATGTCGATTTCGGCGGGCACGCCCGCCGGGTATTGTGTGAGCCAGGGTTTTGTCATCACTCTTGTTCCCATCGAACCATCGTTTATCGGCGAATAGCGCGCCAGCTTTTACAAGACATCTTATGTCGCCCGGCTACGGACTCTTGCGTGGGATGCTCAACGCGGGCTGACCAAGTCGACTAATCCGTCTGCCCACCGGTGGCCTTGTGCTGCTGCTTCTTGTGCACGTCATCGGTGGGGCCGATTCTTGCAAAATCACCACCACGCTTGGCTGCCACACCACGCAGCCACCAAGCGATTGGGCCAGTGTATCCACTGCTCCCAGGTGGTCGGCGCGCGGACATTGCTGCCCCCGGCCCGAGGAGTGGCATGATAAAAATTTGCGCAAGGCGGACCTTTGACCTCCCATTCCCCAGCGCGCAAAGGCGCGTGGCTTGCCCTGTCGGCAGCAGCACTGTTTGGGCTCAGCACCCCGCTGGTTCAGCACTTTGGCCAAGGCATTGGCGTGTTCACTACTGCGGGCTTGCTTTATGTGGGCGCTGCAGCCGTGGCCGCATGGCTGCGCCGGCCCGCCTCGCGCGAGGCCCGCCTGACGCGGGGAGACGCACCCCGTTTGCTGTGCATGGCTTTTTTTGGAGCGGTGCTGGGGCCGGTGGCGCTGGCGTGGGGCTTGCAGCGCACCAGCGGAACCAGCGCGTCGCTGATGCTCACGCTCGAAGCCGTCTTCACCGCCGTGCTGGCCTGGCGCATGTACGGAGAGACCATGGACCGGCGCGTGGCGGCTGCACTGCTGCTTTTGGTAGCGGGGGGCGGCACTTTGGTATTCGACCAAAGCCTGGCCGACGGCAACCAACTACTGGGGCTGCTGGCGGTTCTGGGCGCGACAGCCGCTTGGGGCCTGGACAACAGCCTATCGCGGGGCGTGGCCGAACGCGACCCAGGGCAGGTAGTGCTGTAGAAGTCCGCGCTGGGCGCCACGGCCACGCTGTTGCTGGCGCTGCTATTTGCCGAACCGCTGCCCGCATGGACCGATGCGGTGGCGTTGCTGGCGGTGGGCGCCACCGGCTACGGACTGAGCCTGCGCTTGTACCTGCTGGCGCAGCGGACGTTTGGCGCGGGCCGCACCGGCTCGGTGTTTGGCTTTGCACCGTTTCTCGGCGCACTGGGCGCCTGGGCCATGGGAAGCCGCTCGGGCACCTGGTTGCTGGCCCTGGGCGGAACGCTGATGCTGCTGGGCGTTGCACTGCACCTACTCGAAGGGCACGACCATGCACATGTCCATGAGGAGTTGGAGCATGAACACGCGCATTCGCATGACGATGGTCACCATCTGCACACCCACGAACCGATGCCGACGCATCCGCACAGCCATTGGCACCAGCATTCCCCAGCACAGCACGCCCACCCCCATGTGCCGGATGCCCACCATCTTCACACCCATAATTGAAGCGGTGCAAAAAGGTGCGCCTATACTTTCGCTATTCCATTTTTGAATAGCGCTTCGGCGTTTGCATTGCCATGCACCTCTGCTTCAAGCGTCTCACGCGCATTCTCGGCGCACTGACCCTCACGTTCGCCAATCTGCACGCCGCCCAGGCCGCCGACGTTCAGGTGGCGGTAGCCGCCAACTTCACCGCTCCGATGCAGGACATTGCCGCGCTTTTCGCCAAAGAAACCGGCCACAAGGCCGAGCTGTCGTTTGGATCGACTGGCAAGTTCTATGCGCAAATCAGCAACGGCGCCCCGTTCGACGTTTTCCTGTCGGCCGACGACAAGACCGCCGGACGGCTGGTGTCCGACGGCAAGGCCGTCGGCACCACCTTGATGCCTTACGCGCTGGGCAGCCTGGTGCTGTGGAGCCCCACAGTGGGCATGGTGGACAGCGAAGGCAAGGTGCTGGCCACCGGCAACTTTGCGCACCTGGCAGTTGCCAACCCCAAGCTCGCGCCTTACGGCGCCGCCGCGATGCAGACACTCGACAAACTGGGCCTGACAGACAAATTGCAGTCCAAGCTGGTCATGGGCGAAAACATTGGGCAAACCTACCAGTTCGTACACACCGGCAATGCGCAGCTTGGCTTTGTCGCGCTTTCCCAAGTGATGAAGGACGGCAAGATCCCCCAGGGCTCGGCCTGGCGCGTGCCGACCGAGATGCACAGCCCCATTCGCCAGGACGCCGTCGTGCTGGAGCGCGGCAAGGACAACCCGGCCGCGGCTGCACTCATGCAATACCTCAAGAGCGATGCCGCCCGCACCGTCATCAAATCCTACGGCTACGAAATCATCCAATAGGCCGTTGCGCCCCACGGAATGCCCTTTAGCGATACCGACCTGCGAGCCATTGGCCTGACGCTGCGTCTGGCCGGCACCACCATGGCACTGCTGCTGGTGCTGTGCACGCCGCTGGCCTGGTGGCTGGCGCGCACGCGTTCGCGCTGGCGCGGGCCAGTGTCCGCCGTGGTGGCGCTGCCTTTGGTGCTGCCGCCCACGGTGATTGGCTTTTACCTGCTGGTCGCGCTGGGGCCGAACGGCCCGCTGGGGCAATTGACCACGGCAATGGGCCTGGGCACGCTGCCCTTCACTTTTTCGGGGCTGGTGCTGGGCTCTCTCATTTATTCGCTGCCGTTTGCGGTGCAGCCGCTGCAGGGTGCCTTTGAAGCCGTGGGCGAGCGCCCGCTCGAAGCGGCCGCCACCCTGGGCGCAGGGCCATTCGATCGCTTTTTCACCGTCGCGCTGCCGCTGGCGCGCGGCGGCTTTGTCACCGCAGCCATCCTGAGCTTTGCGCATACCGTGGGCGAGTTTGGTGTGGTGCTCATGCTGGGTGGCAACATCCCCGGCGTGACGCGCGTGATTTCCGTGCAAATCTACGACCACGTCGAGGCGCTGGAATACACACAGGCGCATTGGTTGGCCGGTGGCATGGTGGCGTTCTCGTTCGCGGTGCTGCTCGGCCTGAACCTGACGCGCCGCGCCAAGCTGTTGCCATGAATCCAGACAGCAATGGCATCGAAGCGCGCCTGCGGTTGCAGCGCCCCACGTTCACGCTGGACGTGGACCTGAAGTTGCCAGGG
>JBATPF010000508.1:0-7916 GCA_049291355.1 Giesbergeria sp. | reverse complement strand
TCCGAGCTCGACCTCTTTGAGGATCGCCACGATCTGGCTTTCACTGAATCTTGATTTCTTCATGTAGAGACTCCATTCGATTGGAATTCTCTACTTCACGCTGGTACAAGTTTTCGAGGTGGCTTCAGTGCTCCTATGCAATAGCGAAAGCAAAGTCTTGCGGCGCCCACAGTCTTCTCAAAAAAAAGCACGCGCACCGGGCGGTGCGCGTGCTTTCGCGGTTCGGCCCTCAGGGCCGATCGAACCTTGTCAGGCGGTCAGCGACTTGGCGTAGCTGGCCAGGCCGTCCAGAATCTCTTTGTGCGCCGAATCAATGCCTTCCCAGCCCAGCACCTTGACCCATTTGCCGTCTTCCAAATCCTTGTAGTGCTCGAAAAAGTGGCTCAGGGCCTTGAGGCGTGCAGGGTTGACATCCTGAATATTTTTCCAGGAAGAGTACATGCCCAGCACCTTGTTCGTGGGCACGGCCAGCACCTTGCCGTCGATGCCGGCTTCGTCTTCCATTTTCAAAATGCCCAAGGCGCGGCAGGGAACCACGACGCCTGGGTGCAATGGATAGGGGGTAATGACCAGCACGTCCACCGGGTCGCCGTCGCCGCTGAGCGTCTGCGGCACGTAGCCGTAGTTCGACGGGTAGTACATGGCAGTGGTCATGAACCGGTCAACAAAGATGGCGCCCGACTCCTTGTCCACCTCGTATTTGATCGGGTCCGAATCCATGGGGATTTCGATCACGACGTTGAAGGATTCGGGGAGGTTTTTGCCGGGAGTGACGCTGTTGAGGGACATATTGCTTATTTTCGAGGTGGATGACTAGTGACTAACCCTGATTTTACCGGCCGACCCCTTGCGCCCGGCTTGCAGGCGCATTTTTCGGAGTAAATTGTCGGGGTTGGCCAATCGACTCCGGGACGGGAGCACGAGGAAGCAACGCAAGCGGAGACCCTCCCCATGCGTTGAGTCTCCTTCCGTGCGAAACAACACTTGGAGCGATAAGAATGGCTGGAAACACAGCATCCCATTTTCCCCTCATCCTTGCCCTGGTCTGCGGCCTGATTGCCGTGGCCTACGGCTTCTGGGCCCGCAGCTGGATATTGGGCAAAGACCCCGGCAACCCACGCATGCAGGAAATTGCCGCGGCCATCCAGGCCGGCGCGGCGGCCTACCTGTCGCGCCAGTACAGGACCATTGCCATCGTCGGCGTGGTGCTGGCCATCCTCATCGGCGTCTTCCTTGACGGCAAGACCGCCGTGGGCTTTGTCATCGGGGCCGTGCTTTCGGGCGCCTGCGGTTTCATCGGCATGAACGTCTCGGTGCGTGCCAACGTGCGCACGGCCCAGGCCGCTACGCAAGGCATTGGCCCGGCACTGGACGTCGCGTTTCGCGGCGGCGCCATTACCGGCATGCTGGTGGTGGGCCTGGGGCTCCTGGGCGTCACCGGCTTTTACTGGTATCTGGTGGGCAGCAATCCGGTGGCCGACAAGTCACTCGCCGGCCTGCTCGACCCGCTGATCGGTTTTGCCTTTGGCTCCTCCCTGATCTCCATCTTTGCGCGCCTGGGTGGCGGCATCTTCACCAAGGGCGCTGACGTCGGCGCCGATCTCGTGGGCAAAGTCGAAGCCGGCATCCCCGAGGACGACCCGCGCAACCCCGCCGTGATTGCCGACAACGTGGGCGACAACGTGGGCGACTGCGCCGGCATGGCCGCCGACCTGTTTGAGACCTACGCCGTGACGCTGATCGCCACCATGGTGCTGGGCGCGCTGATGCTGACAGCTGCTCCGGTCAACGCCGTGATGTACCCGCTGGCGCTGGGCGCCGTCTCCATCGTGGCCTCCATCATTGGCTGCTTCTTCGTCAAGGCCTCGCCTGGCATGAAGAACGTGATGCCGGCGCTGTACAAGGGCCTGGCGATTGCTGGCGTGTTGTCGCTGATCGCCTTTTACTTTGTCACCACCTGGATCATCCCGGACAACGCCCTGGGCGGCACGGGCGCGCAGATGAAGCTGTTTGGCGCCTGCGCCACCGGCTTGGTGCTGACGGCCGCACTGGTCTGGATCACCGAGTACTACACCGGCACGCAGTACAAGCCGGTGCAGCACATTGCGCAAGCTTCGACCACTGGCCACGGCACCAACATCATTGCTGGTTTGGGTGTCTCCATGCGCTCCACCGCGTGGCCGGTGATGTTCGTCTGCGCCGCCATCTTGGTGTCGTATTCGCTCGCAGGCTTGTTCGGCATTGCGGTCGCGGCCACCTCCATGCTGAGCATGGCTGGCATCGTGGTGGCGCTGGACGCTTACGGGCCCATTACCGACAACGCCGGCGGCATTGCCGAAATGGCAGAAATGCCCGCCAGCGTGCGCGACATCACCGACCCGTTGGACGCCGTGGGCAACACCACCAAGGCCGTGACCAAGGGCTACGCCATTGGTTCAGCTGGCCTTGCTGCGCTGGTGCTGTTTGCCGATTACACCCACAAGCTGGAGAGCTACGGCCAGGCGATCGACTTCAACTTGAGCGACCCCATGGTCATCGTCGGCCTGTTCATCGGCGGCCTGATTCCCTACCTGTTCGGTGCCATGGCCATGGAAGCCGTCGGCCGCGCAGCCGGCGCCGTGGTGGTGGAAGTGCGCCGCCAGTTCCGCGATATCAAGGGCATCATGGAAGGCACGGCCAAGCCCGAATACGGCAAAGCCGTGGACATGCTGACCAGCGCTGCCATCAAGGAAATGATCGTCCCCAGCCTGCTGCCCGTGGTGGTACCGATTCTGGTCGGCCTGCTGCTCGGCCCCAAGGCGCTCGGCGGCTTGCTGATGGGCACGATCGTGACCGGCTTGTTCGTGGCGATTTCCATGTGCACCGGCGGCGGTGCCTGGGACAACGCCAAGAAGTACATCGAAGACGGCCACCACGGCGGCAAGGGCTCTGAGGCACACAAGGCCGCTGTGACCGGCGACACTGTAGGCGACCCCTACAAAGACACCGCTGGCCCGGCTGTGAACCCGCTGATCAAGATCATCAACATCGTGGCGCTGCTCATCGTGCCGCTGGTGGTGAAGTTCCACGCCGGCTGATGCGACGCGGTCGCTGAAAGCGACTTATGACGAAAGGGGCTTTGTGCCCCTTTCTCAATGCACAAGAGGAAAGACGGATGGAGAGATCGACCGATGCATCACCTCACCCCTGACCCCACCGGTCCCGATATCGCGGTTTACGCCCAGATCGTTCGCACCACGCTGGCAACTTCTGGCCATTTCCTCGAGCGCGTCATCGAATCCACCCGCAGGGCCTTGCAACAGCGCGAAGACCAGGCGCGCACTCCCCGCGAGAGCCACAGCGTGATGCACGCGCGGCAGCTTCTTGAGCGTGTCAGCTTTGTCATGTGCGAGCGATTCCCAACCGCTCTGGAGCAAGCGATTGCCAAGGGCGCGGATCGGGAGCAAGCCGCAACACGCTCTCTTTTCTCGTTGCAGTTTGACGACCTAGAGTTGATGGACGAATCGCAACTCAGCGAAAGTGTCGAACGTGCGCGGGCCGGGCAGCTGCTTGCCGAAGCCGTGACAGAGCCTTTGGCGCAGCTCAATGCGCTCATGAGCGCTGCGCAAGGGCAATCGAGCGTCGACCCTGGGCACAATCCCCTGCAACCCATGCTATTTCTGCAGGCCATGCAATCCGTGGTCGGGCAGATGCAGCCGTCCGAAGAAGTGCGGCGGGACTGGATGGGGCACATGGCCGAGGCGATGGGCGCCCAACTTCGGGCCCTGTATCTTCAACTCATTGGGCAGATGCAGGAAAGCGGCATCAAGCCTGCCGGTTATGCCGTGCGCCAGCAAGGTGGTCACTATGTCTACGTGAAGCCAACTGGCCCCGAAGGCCACGCTCCCGGGTTTGGTCCCGAAGCCGCGCCGTGGCGTGCGGGCGTTGCGCAACCTGCGCCCGCCGCCGCAGCAGCAACCGGCACCAGCCACACCTTGCTCACGCTGCACCAATTGCGCCGTCTGCTGACGGGCGAGCTGGCCGATGGCCCAGCGCCCGAAATGCCTTTTTCTGAGCAGTTTTCGCGCGAATTCGAAAGCGCACCATCCCACGCTGCTGCGCCCGCGCCGGAATTCGACATCACCGTCCCTGCCGCCTTTGAGGCACTCCAGGAGATGAACCAGGTGGATCACATGATGAGGCGGCTGGGCAGCCGGGGCCCGGTGGGTGCACCCGCTGCGGCGGCGAAAGCGCCCCAGAGCCCCAGAGCGGCGCTCGGACAAGCCTTGAGCATGGAAGTCGTGGCACTCATGCTGGACAACATCGCGCACGACGATCGCCTGCTCTGGCCTGTGCAGCAACTCGTGAAAAAACTGGAGCCCGCCCTACTGAAACTGGCGGTGGCAGATCCGCGATTTTTCAGTGAAAAAGACCATCCCGCTCGCCGCCTGCTACAGGAAATGACGGACCGCAGTCTGGCCTTTGACAGCCTCGAAGCCCATGGCTTCGAGAGCTTCATGCAACCACTGATCGACGCGGTCGGCCCATTGGCCTGTGCGCCCATTGAAGACCAGGAGCCCTTTGTCCATGCCCTGGACCAATTGCTGCACGCTTGGGCCACGAGCGAAAAGAAGCGCGAGCAAGAGCGCCTGCGGGCCATTGATGCCCTGCGCCATGCAGAGCAGCGCAACCTGCTCGCTGCCAGGATGTGGCAAGAGATGCGCTTGCTGCCTCAAATTGAAGTGGTCCCGGCCGAAGTTGCGCGCTTCCTGTTGGGCCCCTGGACCCAGGTAATGGCCCAGGCGCGGCTGGACGACGCCAGTGGCAGCAACGACCCGGGTCGCTACCGGGAGGCGGTCGACGCGCTCATCTGGAGTGCGCAACCCCAGCTCACCCGCATCAACGTGGGCCGCCTCGCCCGCCTCGTTCCCAAGCTGCTCTCCAGACTGCACACGGGCCTGGCTGCCATCGACTATCCACCCACCGAGACCCACAAGTTCTTCGAACTGCTGATGCAGCTGCACCAGCAGGCCTTTGTGACCGGGCGCACCGCAGACGCCGCGCCCAGCGCGCCCGCAGACCCCACCCCCAGCCATGCGCCCACCTTGGAGACGGAAGAACCCTGGATTGCGCCATCCGAAGCCGCGGAATCCGGCTTCATGGAGGAGCCCGCAGACCTCCCCCCAACAAGCCCTGACGGGGACGCGCTCCACCCCCCGGCCTCGACCCCTGCGCCCACACCGGAGATGGGCGTTGGAACCTGGGTCAACCTTCAAATTGAAGGCAAATGGGAGCGCACGCAGCTGTCCTGGATCGGATCCCATGGCAACCTCTTTTTGTTCACCAACGCCTACGGTCACACGCAGTCAATGACCCGGCGACTGCTCGATAAGCTGATTGCTCGGGGCACGCTGCGGGTCATTTCCGGGCAAACCGTGGTGGCTGGCGCACTGGACGCCGTGGCGCAAACGGCCCTGCGCAACAGCGTCGATACAGGTTATTGAAGCCGCGGACGCCCTAAAACTCTGACGAAATCACCGCCCGCAGCAAGGCACTGGCGGGTGCCACCAGCGTGTGCAGCTCATGAACGCGCTCCTGCTCGATGGCTTGCAGCACCAGCTCATGGATGCCGCCCACCACCGCCAGCGCCATGGTGGGCTGCAACGGCGACTTGCGCAGGCGCGCACCAGGGCGCTGATTGACCACTTCTAGCAGGAGCGCGGCCAGCTGCTGGTGTACGCGGCTGCGCACCGCCAGGCCGCTGGCGCCCAGGCCCAGGATCTCGATAAAAAGTGTGCGCAACAACACCGGGTTGCGCGCCAGCGCAGCCAGGTAGGCCGCCATGGCCTGCTCCACCTGCGCCTCCCAGTCGCTATTGGGATTGATCGCGGCACGCAGCGCTGCGGTGGCCTCGTCGGTGGCCGCCAGATACAAGGCCATCAGGCACTCGGCCTTGTCGCCAAAGTGCTCGTAGAAGGTGCGCCGTGAGACGCTGGCCTGGCGGACGATGTCGGCGATCGTGGTCTCGGCGTAGCCCTTGTCGGCCACGCAACGCGCCATGCCGTCCAGCAGGCGGGCCCGGTGCCCAACGGCATCGTTGCAGTTTTCCGTCATGGTTATTTCACTCCCCGGAACAATAGGTACTTGACAGTACCACATCTTTCTTCGATGATTCACTCCGCTTGGTACTAACAAGTACCCTTTGTTGAATCCCCTCTGAACCGACTTGTCATGAAACCACCACTGGCGCCCCGCGCGCACCTTGTTACCGTCGCGGCCGCGTTGTGTCTGCTGGCGCAGGCTGCCGCTGCCGCACCGATGGATTTCCCTGCCGCCCTGCAGCACATGGGCGCATCGTCGGACCGGCTGGCCGCCTCGCACCTGGCGGTGGACAGCGCCTCGCAGCAGCGCCGCGCCATCGATCGCCTGGGCGGCCCCAGCGTGAGCCTGACCGGTGCCGCCTACGCCTATAACGCCAACCTGAATGTGGATCTGAACCCGCTGGGCCAGGCGCTGCCGGGCATCGTTGCGCAACTGCCGCCGCAACTGGGCGGCATGGTGGCGCAGTTGCCGCACCTGCCGGCCAGCTACACGCTCAACCGCCACCGCACGGACACCACAGCCTCGGTCAACGCGGTATGGCCGATTTACCTGGGCGGCGCAAGCGATGCCGCACGCGGCCTGGCCGACGCCCGTACCCGCGAGGCGCAAGCCGACAGCACGCGCGTAAGCGACGAACTGGCCACGCTGCTGGTACAGCGCTACTTTGGCGCCCAACTGGCCAACCGCGCGAGCGCGCTGCGCGAAGCGGCCCTCCACAGTATTGAGCAGCACGACGACGCTGCACAAAAGATGCTGGACGCCGGCGTGATTGCTAAAGTCGAGCGCCTGCAAGCCCGCTCGGCCCTGGAAGACGCCCGCAAGAACGCGCAAAAGGCCCGCGACGACGCCGACCTGGCCGCCACCGCGCTCACCCGCACGGCCCGTGCGGGTGAAACCGTGGAGCCCACCAGCCCGCTGTTTGTCATCAGCCAACCCGTCGAACCCCTGCCCTACTTCATCGACGCCGCGCTGGCGCACCACCCCGTTCTGGCCAAAGTGGCCGCCAAAAAGGCGCAGGCCAGTGAACTGCACAAGGCCGAAGAAGCACTGCGCCGCCCGCAAGTATTTGCCTTTGGCCAGCGCGAAATCAAAAGCGGCAACGCCGACTGGGTCGCCGGCATTGCCGTGCGCTGGACGCTGTGGGATTCCATCGACCGCAATGCCCTGGCAGCCTCGTCCCAAGCCCAAATCGACCAGGCCGAACGCACGGGCGCCCAAGCGAACAGCGACATCGCCCTGCTGGTCGAGAAAAACTGGCTCGCGCTAGAGCAAGCCCGGCGCCAGTATTTCGCCCAGCAGGCCGGTGTGGACCTGTCGGTCGAGGTGCTGCGCCTGCGGGAGTCCGGCCTGCGCGAGGGCACCAGCACCACGCTGGACCTGATCGATGCGCAACTGAACCACGCCAAGGTGCAGACCGAACGCGCCCAGGCCGCCCACGACTACGTGCTGGCATTGGCCGCCCTGCTGGAGAGCAGTGGGCTGTCGGATGAATTTGCAAATTACATGGCGCGAGCCGACGTCAAGGTGAACTAAAAAATGAACGCAAAAACCAAAACCGCTGCCGCAGTCACCCTCGGCCTCGCCGTCGCTGCCTTCACCGGCTATGGCCTGTGGCAGGCGGCGCAGCCCGTACCCGAAGTGTTCCAGGGCCAGATGGAAGCGCGCGAAGCCGATATCGCCCCCAAGCTCAGCGCCCGCATTGCCGAAGTGCTGGTGAAGGAAGGCGACCAGATCACCGTGGGCACGCCACTGGTGCGGCTCGACAGCCCCGAAGTCGCCGCCAAGATGGCCCAGGCCACGGCCGCCCAGGCGGCAGCGCAGGCGGTGGCCAGCAA
>JBATPF010000507.1:0-1769 GCA_049291355.1 Giesbergeria sp. | reverse complement strand
GAAAGGGGCTTCTTGCTCAGCGGCGCAGGGGCGCGCGGGCCACGCTTGGGCGCCAGCAGGGTGCCGCGGCAGTTCGCTGCGCCGCACCAGCAGGGGTATTCGGCTTTCAGCTTGGGCGTGTAACGCTCTTCAATGATCAGGCCGTAGTCGTAATTGAGCTCTTCGCCCGCCGCAATGTTGCGCAGCGCGGTGATGAAGATGCGGCCGTCCTGCTCGTCGGCAAAGCAGTTGGGATCGCAGCTGTGGTTGATCCAGCGCGAGGAATTGCCACCGAACTTTGCGTCGATCACGCGGTCTTCATCGACATGAAAATAGAACGTGTGGTTGGGCTGCAGCGGATCGTGCGGGTGCCGGTCCTGCGCCGCCTGCCAACTGATGACCTCGCCGGTGTATTCAATCAGCACCTCGCCCTCGGCGATATCCTGCACGGCGAAGACGCCCTTGCCATGCACGCCGGAGCGGCGGGTCTGGAGGCGGCGGCCGGCAGGGGCGGCGGGCACAGTGCGTGAAGGCATGGCAAAACTTCTGTTACTTTGAATATGCACACCTGCGCGTGCGCGTGTACGCGCGAGGAAACCCGATTGTAGAAGCGTGCGTGGCCTCCTCCGGCCACAGCGCCCCAGAACGAAACCCATGAGCAAAACCCTCGTCATCGCAGAAAAACCCTCAGTCGCACAAGACATCGTGCGCGCCCTCACGCCCCTGGCGGGCAAGTTCGACAAGCACGACGAACATTTCGAGAACGAGCAGTACGTGGTCACCAGCGCGGTCGGCCACCTGGTCGAGATCCAGGCGCCCGAGGAATTCGACGTCAAACGCGGCAAATGGAGCTTTGCCAACCTGCCGGTGATTCCGCCGCGCTTTGACCTCAAACCCGTGGACAAAACCAAGACGCGCCTGAACGCGGTGGTCAAACAGGCCAAACGCAAAGACGTCACCCAGCTCATCAACGCCTGCGACGCGGGCCGCGAGGGCGAGTTGATCTTTCGCCTGATCGAGCAGTACGCGGGCGGCGCCAAGCCACTGGGCAAACCCGTCAAGCGCTTGTGGCTGCAGTCCATGACGCCGCAGGCGATTCGCGATGGCTTCGACAAGCTGCGCAGCGAAGAGCAAATGCAGGGCCTGGCGGACGCCGCCCGCAGCCGCTCGGAAGCCGACTGGCTGGTGGGCATCAACGGCACGCGCGCCATGACGGCGTTCAACTCACAGGGCGGCGGCTTCTTTCTGACCACCGTGGGCCGGGTGCAGACACCCACGCTCTCGCTGGTCGTCGAGCGCGAAGAAAAAATCCGCAAATTCGTCAGCCGCGACTATTGGGAAATCCATGCATCGTTTGCTGCGCAGGCCGGTGCCTACCCCGGCAAATGGTTCGATCCGCAGTGGAAGAAGAACCCCGACGACGCCGAGCAACGCGCCGACCGCGTATGGTCCGAAGCCCAGGCCGCTTCAATAGCCAACGCTTCGCGCAGCCGACCGGCCACCGTCACCGAAGAGAGCCGCCCCACCACCCAGGCGCCGGGCCAGTTGTTCGACCTGACCAGCCTGCAGCGTAGGGATGATGGCGAAGTGATCGCTCACCTTGGCGTTGTCGAAGATGCGTTTGTTGGGCCGAACGTAGTTGCCCTCGATAGCGGTGCGGGCGTGCGGCGCCAAGTGCGCCATGCCACTGCTGGCGAGCATTTCCAGCGTTTGCCTGGCCACGGGCACGTAGTCTTCGGGCAGCGCGCGCGAATCGGTACGCGGGTAGGTCAGGGCCTTGTGGCGCTCGT
>JBATPF010000506.1:0-7142 GCA_049291355.1 Giesbergeria sp. | reverse complement strand
GCGCTGCTGCGCGCCGCCAGCAGTTGCTGCACGCGCGCCACGGTTTTTTGCAATCGTCCGGTCTGCAGGGGCTTGAGCAAATAGTCCACTGCCTGCGCTTCGAAAGCCTGCACCGCGTACTGGTCGTAGGCCGTGAGGAAGACCAGCGCGGGGAAGGGATTGCCGTCTGGCCAGGCATCCACCAGTTCGGCGGCGGCTTCCAACCCGCTTTGCCCGGGCATACGGATGTCGAAGAACAGCACCTCAGGCTGCAGTGCCAGCGCTTCGCGCACGGCAGACAGGCCGTCGCCCACCGTGGCTACCACCTGCAGCTTGGGCCAGGCCTGGGCCAGCTCGTGCTGCAGGGCGGTGGCCAGCAGGGGCTCGTCCTCGGCAATCAGGGCGCGGGGTGCAGGGAGGCTCATGGGGCGGAAGAATTCAAAGGAAAAGTGACTCTAGCGCACGTTCCACGGGTGTTTCCAGCTATCAATTCAAGAGTTCCTTGTGCGCCGTACAGGGTGGCCAGGCGCTCGCGCACCTGCGCCAGCCCAAAGTGGCTTCCGGGACGGTCCGTGTCGTGCGCTGGCGTCGCGCCAAGTCCCACGCCGCTGTCCACCACTTCCAGCACCAGCAACGATCCACCGGGGCCGGGCCGGGTGCTGGCGCGCACATCGATCTGGCCGCCACCCACCTGGGGTTCCAGGCCATGACGGATGGCGTTCTCTACCAATGGCTGCAGCAGCAGCGGAGGTACGGGCACAGCCCGCAGCGCATCGGGCAGGTCCAGTGCAAAGGCCAGGCGCGGCCCCATGCGCACGGCCATGATCTCCAGATAGTCGGCCAAGCGTGCGAATTCATCCTGCAGCGGGTGCAGCGCCGCGCGGGCACCGCCCAGGGTGGCGCGCAGGTAGGCAATCAGGTGGTCCAGCATGGCCTGGGCGCGCGGCGGGTCGGTGGCGATCAGCACGCGCAGGTTGGCCAGCGTGTTGAACATCATGTGAGGCTCCAACTGGGCTTCCAGGAGCTTGAGGCGGGTTTCGGTGGCATCGCGCTGGGCCTGGGCCATGTGGGCTTGCAGGTAGGCCGCCTTGCCACGGCTGTAGAAAAAATAGGTACCCGCAAGCCCTGCCACCAGCGTGATGACCACCGAAACCCGCAATTGCGCCCGGCCGCTCGCGTCCCACGAGGAAAACCCAAACCACGCGTCGGCCAGCGCCGTGCCGCCCAGGTAGCCCAGCACCATGCCGCACGCGGGCAGCGCAACGCCTGCCCAACCGGCGGGCCAGCCTGTAGCGGCTCTGGAGGGGAACAGATGGCGCCCGAAATCGATGCAGGCCCAGGTCAGGCTGCCGATGGCCAGCGAATAGATAAGGGGGAACTCGTAGGGCCGATCGGGCTGAATGGCAAACTGGAGGGCCGCGATGGTCAGGCAGAAGGCCAGGGTCTGCAGCAGATGCCGCAGCTTGTCGATCCAGTCGATTCTTGGCGCTGGCGCCGCTTTGGGCGAGGGTTCAGCGGCCATCGCGCTGGCGCTGCAGCCGCTCGCGCTCCTTTTGCACCATGTGCTCGCGGATCCCGCTGCCCGTGCCCAATAAAAATACCGAGATTCCGTGCAATGCCAGCCCCAATCCCCAACCCAGCAGCGGGAAAATTGACCAGGGCCGATTGCCAAATCCATAGCGTGATATGGCGAAAAGGCCCAGATTCACCAGCGTGAACACCAGTGCGTGGATGTACCAGCCGAGCTTGGCGCCGGCGCGTCGGCGGGCGAGTTGTTCGATGGCTTCGGGGCTTAGATGTGTGGACATGTCGAGCGGAATTCTAGGTTGCTGGTGGAAATGCAGAGCGCTGCGTGCGCGTCGGCCGCAGCTCAACCGCCGTGCCCGCGCCCAGCGAGCCACTCGCGCTCTGCTTGCACCATGCGGGCGTGCCAATCGCTGCCGCTTGACAGGAAAAATACCGCTACGCCGTGGATGAACAGACCCAGACCCCAGCCGAGCGCGGGGTATGCCGCCCAAGGGCGGCCGCTGCCGGCCGACAGCGTGACCAGCAGCAGGTTGACCAGGAGGTACACGCTGGCGTGCATGTACCAGCCCATTTTGGCCTTGGCGCGGCGCTGCGCCAGGCGTTCGAGTGCGTCGGCGCTCAGGGGGAATGTGGTGTGGACCATGGTGTCTCCTTTCAGGCGGTGGCGATGGGGTGTGCGAGGGGACCGGTTCGTGCCAGGCGCAGCAGCCGTCCAGTGCGCGCGGCAAACACGCCGTTGAACGCGCCATACACCAGACCAACTTGCAGGGCAACGTCGTTGTCATGCGCCAGCGGCGGCTGCAAGGCCAGCTCTACGCCCACCACGTACTTCACCATAAAAATACCCACGATGAGCAGCAGGGGCCAGGCGCTGCCGGGCAGGTGAAAGCGCTGGCTGGCAGCGTCGTAGCGCGCGCCTGCGGGTGGCGTTCGGTGCAGCCACAGCGAGACCGCCGCTACGGCGCAGGCGGTGACCAGCCAGGCGGCCAGAATGCCGGCGATCTGCGACGCGCCGCCAAAGGCCGAGGCCATGCCCCAGGCCGAAAACACCGCCATGGCAATCGGCATCAACAGCACCCGGCGCAGGCCGGCGCTGCGCGCAAAGCACTGGCTGGCACCCAGCCAGATCAGGGCGGCAAGCAGCATCCACACCCAGTTGGGGGTGTGCTGGACAACGGTGAGCAGCATGCGAGGTTGCTGGGTGGCGAGGGTGAGAAGCATGGCGGAACCTTTCAAAACCAAGGAAGATGTCCGCTACTGTCGTTCTGTGCGCGGCCGCTGCCCAGGGCCTTGCGACGAAAGCCGCAAATTGCGTCGCGAAAGGCCTTTGCATGGGCGCGAACGACGCTGCCGTCCACCTAGAACCTTCGGGTTTTCAGCGCGATCGACTGGGCACAGAGCTGCTAAGCTAATTTGAACAATCAATGAAATTTTTTGAGCTCGGCTCCCATGACCCCGGTTTTTGCCGCATGGCACTCTGCACCAAAGGTTGCGCGGCGACGCCTGGTAGGCGACCGGGGGTGGGCATGACGACTGATTTCACCCTTGCATCTGACGCAGCCTGCTCACTGCCGGTTGGCCTGTCGGATACGGAGCTGCTGGCACTGATCACGCGCGACGTAGGTGCCACAGTGGGCGTCTTTAACCTGCAGCTGCGTTTGATCTACTGCAACGACGAATACGCGCGCTGGTTTGGCACCGAGCCGTCCCAGGTCATCGGAAAGACGGTGGGCGAGCTCTATGGCGAGGCCGATGGCTTGCGTATCCTGCCCCTCGTGGAGCGTGTGCGGGCAGGCGAGCGCCTGGAATACCAGCGATTGCTCACCAACCCCTACGGGGCCGAGGAGTGGCGCACCATCTGCCTGACTCCGGCGCGCAATGCCCAGGGCGCCATTGCTGGCTTCGTTGCTTCAGCGATCGACGTACACGAACTGCAGGTAGCGCTCAGTGCGCTGCGTGCGGCCAACCAGCGGCTGTCTTCGCACATCGACAACAGCCCTTTGGCGGTGCTGGAGATGGACCACGAACTGCGCCTCATCCACTGCTCGGAGCGTGCCGTTCAGTTGATGGGCTGGGAGCATCACGCGTCGGTGGAAGGCCGCCTGCTGCTGGAGCTGCTCAATGCGACGGATGCGCGCCTGAACCAGGCCCTGCAGCGCCTGCAGAGTGGCCAGGAATCGCAAAATCGCGAAGAAAATGCGTTTGTGCGCCTTGATGGCACCGAAATCCATGCCGAGTGGTTCAACTCGGCGCTGACAGACGCCACAGGTCGGGTCACGTCCATCATGACGCTGGTGCAGGACGTCTCGGCAAGGGTGCAGATGGCGCGCCAGCAATACCACCGGGCCAACCATGACGCGCTGACCGGCCTGGACAACCGGGCCTCTTTTCATGAGCGTCTGGAGAGATCGCTGGCGCAGGCGCGGCCTGCGGCCGACTTGCTGGCGCTGTTGTTCATCGATCTGGACGGTTTCAAGCGCATCAACGATCAGCAGGGTCACCAGGCGGGCGACGAAGTGCTGCGCATCGTCGCCCAGCGCCTGCTGCGCACGGTGCGAGAGGGAGACACCGTGGCCCGCCTGGGGGGCGACGAGTTCCTGGTCATGCTCGACAAGGACGTCACCCCGCTCGAACCCGAGCGCATCGGCCAGCGCATCATCGAAGCGCTGAGTCAGCCGATGATCGTAGACGGGCAAAACCTGGAGATTGGCGCAAGCATCGGTGTGGCGATGCACCCGCCGCTTCCAGGCCAATTGGAGGTGCTAATGAACCGTGCAGACCAGGCGATGTATGCCGCCAAGCGGGCCGGCAAGGGGCGCTTGTTCCATGCGGAATCCGAAGGCGCTTGAGAGGCCGATCGGGTCGAGGACCGAACAGCATGGCAGCCCACCCTGCTCTACGCGCGCCGCGAAGACACGACGATACCGCCCACGATCAGCGCGAAGGCCGCTGCATGGTAGGCATGGGGTGCCTGGCCCAGGAATGCGGCCGATAGCAAGGCCGCAAACAGCGGAGTGAGGTTGGCAAAAAAACCCGCCACCGTAGGCCCTGCGCGCTGAACGCCGATTCCCCAGCAGCGGTAGGCGAGGACCGCAGGGCCGATGGCAATGAATGCCAGGGCGGCAACCAGCGGCCAGCCCCAGACGATCTCGGTGCGTCCGGTTGCCCATTCGCCGCCTGCAAGCATGCCGGACCAACCCAGACCAAACACCAGTTGCGCCATCAGAAAGGCTGCCCAGTCGCCGCGCAGGCGTGCGGGCTCGCTGGTTTTCACCAGCAGCCAGCTATAGAAAGCCCAGCAGATGGTGGCGAGCAGCATGAAGACATCTCCCGGCACCAGGCGCAGCGCCAGCAGCGCGCTCCATTCTCCGCGGCTGAGCACCAGCAGCACGCCCGTCATGGACAGCAGAGCGCCGATCAGCTGGCGCTGCGAAATTCGCGTGCCGAAGAACAAGGCCCCCACCGCCAGCATCCACACCGGCATGCTGGAGCCCACCAAGGTCACGTTGATCGGCATGGAGGTCTGCAGCGCCATGTACTGAAACGCGTTGTAAAGCCCGATGCCCAGCAGCCCCAGCAGCGCGTAGCGGCGCCAGTGCGACCAAAGACCGCTGTCGCGGCGCAGGACTTGGTGTGCCAGTGGCAGCAGCAGGGCAAAGGCGAGCAACCAGCGCAAAAAATTGAGTGTCAGCGGCGGCACCAGGTCGTGCACCATGCGTCCCACCACGGCGTTGCCGGCCCACAGCAGGGGCGGAATGACAAGCAGCGCCGCTGTGCGGCCCCCAAGCTTTTCTTGCATGCCTTGACTGTAGCGGCCCTTCAGGGGCGCGCCTTGCAAAAACATGGCAGCATGAAAGAGGTTTTACAGCACCCACAGGAGCCCCCATGAGCCTTGCCATACAGATTCGCCAGAACGGCGGCCCGGAAGAACTGCAACTGGTGGAGGTCCAGGTGGGCGATCCGGCGGCGGGGGAAATCCGCTTGCGCCACCATGCCATCGGCCTGAACTTCATCGACGTCTACCAGCGCACCGGCCTCTACCCCTTCCCCATGCCGCTGCAACTGGGCATGGAGGCGGCCGGCGTGGTCGAAGCGGTGGGCGAGGGGGTCACGCACCTGAACGTGGGTGATCGTGTGGCCTACGCTAGCAACCCGCCCGGCAGCTACAGCACCGAGCGTGTGATGCCCGCGCGCTGCGTCTGCCGCCTGCCTGAGGCGATCAGTTTCGAGACCGGCGCTGCCATGATGCTCAAGGGATTGACGGCGCAGTATTTGCTGAAGAAAACCTTGCCGGTGCAAGGCCTGCAGCGCGGCGACGCGGTGCTCTTCCATGCGGCTGCGGGTGGCGTGGGCCTGATTGCCTGCCAGTGGGCACGCGCCCTGGGTCTGGAGCTGATTGCCACCGCCGGATCGGACGCCAAATGCCAGCTCGCGCTGGCCAACGGTGCGGCGCATGCCATCAACTACAGCACAGAAGACTTTGCCGCGCGGGTCAAGGAAATCACTCAAGGCCAGGGCGTGAAGGTGGTGTACGACTCGGTGGGCAAGGACACCTGGGAAAAATCGCTCGACTGCCTGCGCCCCTTCGGCCTGATGGCCAGTTTTGGGAATGCCTCCGGGCCGGTGCCGCCGTTTGCCCCGGCGTCACTGGGCGGGCGCGGCTCGCTCTATGTGACGCGCCAGACCTTGTTTACCCACATTGCCACGCGCGAGAGCACGCAGGCCATGGCAGACCAACTGTTCGCGGTCGTCGAGAGCGGGCAGGTCAAGATTCATATTGCACAGCGCTATGCGCTCGCCGACGTGCAGCAGGCGCACCGCGATCTGGAGGCCCGCAAGACCACGGGGTCAACGATTCTGACGGTGGACTGAGCCGGGGGTCGACATCCAGCAGATCACTGCGCAAACGCTTATTCCTGGCGCGGCGACTCGGCCCCAGCGGTGGGGGCCTCATTGGGCGGGCTGGCCATCTCTTCCAACTGCCTGACAAGGTCGGCGTTCGATAGCGGCTTCGTGTCGGTCGTGGGCGACGGGCTGGAATGATCCAACCAATGCACCGAGGCCGGGACGAAAAAAACGGTTGCCAGCACGGTAACCTGGGCAACGGCGTAAGGCAGCAGGGCCTTTGCCAACTGGCGCGTGCTGACCCGCGCGAAACCGCCGCGTGCCTGCACCACCAAAATGGCGTAACCCATGGGCGGCAGCAGAAAGCCCAGCTGCAGCACCAGCAGCAGCAGTACCGCCGACTGCTGTGCGTCGCCCAGGCGCGCAATCAGCGAGGGAGCGAGGATGGGGATGACCACAAAGATCATCTCGAACGCATCCAGCACCCAGGCGCAAGCCGCAACAAACACCAGCACCGCTGCCGAGGTCGCCGCCGGACCCATGGAGGAGCTCAGTACCCAGTCCGACAGCCAGCGGTCGGTGCCCCAACCGCGAAAGACCAGACTGAAGGTGGTGGCGCCCACCAGCAGGGCAAACAGCGCGCCGCTTAGTTGCAGGGTTTGAGCCAGCAGGTGGCGCCAGTCGACAGCGCTCATGGCGCGGCTCACCAAGGCGCTGACGATCAACAGGCAGCCGCCCGTGGCCGCAGCCTCCACGGCGAGCAGTGCGCCGCTGAACACGCTGGCCAGCAA
>JBATPF010000505.1:0-5164 GCA_049291355.1 Giesbergeria sp. | reverse complement strand
ACCACACACCTACTTGCGGCAGCCTGGCGCGCACGGTTCCGGCAAGCGCTGCGTTGTCGGGCCACACCCAGCCGCCGTCCTGGCGCTGCAGGCGGGTGGATGCTTCGGCGTGCACCTCGCCGGCCTGCGTGCTGTCCCAGGTGAAGGCGGCGCGCAGGGCGTCGCCCTCGGCCTCTACGGTGAGGGCAATGTTGCGCAAGCCCGCGGCAATCGTGTCGCTGCGTTCGCGCAGGGCCGCGGCGACCTTGGCGCCGTCACCCTTGCTCTGCACGCTGGTGGCGGGTGGTGCGTCTTCCACCGCAATGCGCAAGTCGCCACTGCTGCGCTGCAGGTGCACGCTGGCGCTGAGCTTGTCGCCTGCATCCACGGCCCACTGCCCGCCGAAGATGAGGTCGGTGTCCAAGCCGAATTTTTTTAGCAGCGGTGGGTCCTGCGCGCCCACCAGGTCGGCCCAGGCGAGCGGAATGCCGGTGATGGCGCCATGTGTTTGCAAGGCGATGGCGCCCCCTGCGGAACGGGTGAACGCGAGCGGCTCCCAGCGCAGCGCGACCTTGCCGGGCACGGGTGCGGTGAGCGCGGCGCCGCCCGCGCCGACCTTGGCACTCAGCGCTCCCCCACTGCCGTGGTGCGCCTCGATGGCAAAAGGTGCGCCTGCCTGCAAGGCCCAGCGGCCTTTGTGCAGGCCGTCTTGCAGCGTCATGCTCAGGCTTTGCACCTGCGCATTTGCGGCAACAGCACCCTTGTCGGTGGCCTCCAGCAGGCGGGCGACGATGCTGCTTTGCACGGTGGCGCTTTGCTTGTCGCGGCGCAGCTCGCCTTGCAGTGAAATTTCGGCGCGGGCAGCGCTGCCCGCCGCACGCAGGCGCACGCCGAGCAGTTCGATCTGGGTGGGCGCGGCGCCCTTCGCGGTTGGTAGATCGAGCTGCAGTTTCGGCGCGTCGAACGTGGCCTGCAATTGCGGGGCATTGGTGCTCTTGCTGGCGGAACCGGTCGTCGCCTTGGGCAAGGTGGTAAAGCCTTCCCAGCCGCCCTGCCATTGGGCATTGAGTGAGGCGCTGCCGCGCGCAGCAAGGCCTGGCGCGAGCTGGGTGAGGCCGGGCAGGGTTCGCAACCACGCCAGCGTCTGCTGCGCAGAGGCCGATTGCACTTGCAGCGTACCGGCGCCCAGGCGCGCAGCAAGCTTGCCGTCTGCTTGCGCGCTGGTGCCGGGCAGCTTGGCTTGCACCTTGCCGCTGATGGCGAGTGTTGGGCGGGTGGCGACCTGCACGTCGGTCGCCTTGACCTGTGCCTGCAACGCCTCGATATCGGCTTGCGGCAGACGGAGCACGCCCTCTTTCCAGGTGCCGCGCGCCGCCACGCGGTCGATGCGCAGGGTTGCAGGCATAGGCTTGCGTGCTCCGCGCGCGCCGCTGGCGGCCAATTGCAGTTCGAACTGGAGGTCTTGCGCACTTCCTTCCACCGTGGCGCGGCCGCTCAACGGTGCCGCGGCAAGCGCCGTGTGCAGATGCGCGGGGTCGACGCGGTTGACCTGGGCCTTGACTGCGATGGATTGCGAGGCGGGCGCGAAACTGCCTTGCAAGGCCAGCGTGCCCTTGCCGATGTCGACGCGGGCGTCCTCGGTGCTCCATTGCGTTCCGTCAAAGTGCGCGTGCGCTGCAATGGCGTCCACCGGCAAGCCCTTTTTGTCCCAGGGGGCCGGGCGGGCATTGGTGAGGGTCGCTTCCACGTCCCAGCCTTCGGGTGTTGGCCCGGCTGCGACGTGGCCGCTGAGCAAGGTGGTGGGGGCTTGGGGCGAAAGGGCTGCCAGGTCAACGCCTTGCAGATCGGCTTGCGCTGCGAGCAGCGGTTGGGCCGCCCAGGGCGCGATGCTGGCGCGGGCGTCGGCTTGCATGGGAGGCGAGTCTTTTGGCGCCGATGCCTCTTGCGGTGCCGCGCGCAGCTTGGCCATTAGTTCGATGCGGGCCTCTCGGCCGGTCAGGGTGCCTTTGGCCTGGGCTTCCACCTGGGCGCCCAGCGTGCGTTCAGCCTCTGCGTCGCCGTGCGCAAGCTGGGCCTGCAACTGCGCTTGCAGCGTGGCGTCCAGCGCCATGGGGGCATTGCCGTCCAAGCGCACATCGGCGCTGAGGTGGCCCTGCGGCAGGTCCATGCCCGCAACTTCGAGGTGGTGCACGGCGCCGTCGTAGCGGTAGCGGCCGGAGAGGGCTTTGGCTTCGAAGGGCTTGTCGGCAGCCCAGACCAGTTCGCGCACTGCGAAGGGGATGTCGATGTGCAGCGGCAAGTTCAATTGCTGCAAAGGCGTCGGTGGCGGTGTCTCGGCCTCGGACTGAGCCAAAGGCGTGACGACCACGCGGGCCGCTTCGAGCTTGCCCAGCCGCAGGGTTTTTTGCAGCAACGGCGTGAGGCTCCAGCCAATGTCGATGTCATGCGCATCCACGCTGAGCGTGCCGCTTTGCCAACGCAGGCGGTCGATGTGACCGCCGCGCCGGAGCGAGCCGCGCACGCCTTCGGCCTGCAACTGCTGGCCTGCGGGCAAACTTTGCGACGTGCGTTGCAGCACGTAGGCGAGGGAATCATCACGCCCCAGCAATTGCCAGGCCAGCAGTGCAGCCAGCATCAGCAGGGTGAGCAAAGCAGCAAACGCCAGTACGAAGCGACGCAGCCAGCGCTTGCGCTGGGGCACGGGCTCGCGATGCGTGCCCGATGCCGCCGCATAAACGTTGGGGCCGGCGCGGTGCGTCGCCCCGGCGGCAAATACCTCCGGGCCCTTGTCTGGGGGTGTTTGGGGGCGGCTTGCCATCGTCAGAACGTGAAGCCCAGCCGCAGATGCAAGCGCAGTTGTTTGACCTGTACGCCGTAGGCCAGGTCGGCCTGCAAAGGCCCGACCGGGCTGCGCCAGCGCAGGCCTGCACCCACGCCCACGCGTGCATGCAGGTCGGCCACGCGGTCGCCGACGGCGCCCACGTCCACGAACAGGGCGCTTTCGAAGTCGCTCACCGTGCCGCCCACAATGATGGGCCGCTGCCATTCAGCGCTGGCGACGGCAAGGTAGCGCCCACCAAAGAGCTGGTCGTTTTCGGTGCGCGCGCCAATGGAGCGCAGGCTGTAGCCGCGCACCGTGGTGTCCCCGCCCGTGAGGAAAAGCTGTGTCACGGGAATCTGCGCGCCGGCGCGGGCGAGCACGGCGCCAGCTTCGGTGCGCAGCGCAATGCGTGCGCGTCGGCTGCTGCCGTCAGGCGCCGTGACTTTGCCCAGCGGCTGGAAATACAGCCAGCGGGCAAAAGTGCGCACAAAGGGGTCCCGCTCGGGGCGCAGCGTGGTGCCCACGCCCAATTCGGTGGCTATGCCCCAGCCCCTGGTCGGCGCGGTGTCGTTGTCGAAATAGCGGCCTGTCCAGCCAGTGTTCACGCTTATCGCAGTGCTCTCGGGCGGCGCCATGGGGCCTTGGCTGACAGCGCTGTCATACTGCAAGGCATAGTTGCGGTCGATGTGGTCGGTGCTCTGGCTGCGGCCGAAGCGAAACCGCGTGCCATTGACTTCGTAGTCCCCGGTGGTTTCGCGCTGCAGTTGTGCGCCGGCTACCCAGCGCCAGCCGTTGGCATCGGGCAGCGCCGTCCACTCGGTGCCGATGCGTTTGGCCTTGTTGTCGAATGAGAGCTTGGAGAGCGCCCGCCAGCCCAGCCATGGAAGGCGGTTGTGGGTATGGTCCAGCGACAGGCGCAGGCCACTGTCGGTGGAAACGCCGATGCCGAAAACGGCCTTTTGCAATGGCGCTTCGCGCACCTGCGCGGTGACCGGGGCGGCGCCCGGTTGCTCGGCATCCGGGTCCAGCGTGAGGAACACGGCGTCGAAGTAGCCGCTGCTGGCCAGACGCTGCTGGGCGTCGAGCAACCTGGTTTCGTCGTATTCGGCGCCAGTGGGCAAGCGCGCAATGTTCTTGATGCCCTCGGCATCGTAGCGCTCCATGCCTTGCAGGCGCAGCGGCCCGAAGCGGTAGGCTGGGCCCGAATCGAAAGTGGCCGACAGCGCGGCCTGGTGCGTATCCGCGTCGATGTCCGCGCGGCTGTTGGCGAGGCTGGCGGTCGGGTAGCGGCGCTTTTGCAGCGCGCGCAGTGCATTTTTCTTGGCGCCGTCCCACGCTTCCTGGGTAAACGATTCACCAGGGTTGAGCGACCATGCGGCACGTGCGCGTGCCTCGGGGCGGCTGGTGGTTGGGCCTTTCTCGATGTCGCCTTGGAACTTCAGGTCCAGTGCCTTGATGGTGGTGCGCTCGCCCGGATCGACGGTGACCACGATGGCGCGGGGCGTGCGGCGGTCGTTGGGCGTGTTGGTCAGATCAATCTGGATGCCTGGGCTGAAGTAGCCGAGCGTGGCGAGCAGTTCGCGCGCATTGGCATCGGCTGCGCCCAGCAGGCGCGAGAGCTCGCGCTCCTGCAGATCGGGAAAGGCACGAAAGCGCTGCAGTTCGAGGTGCTTTTCCAGGTAGTCGCGCACTTCCTTGGGCGCGCGCACCTGCAGCGTGAACGCCACGGCATCAGAGGCCGCAGTTTCGCTGCTGCGCTCGCTGGTCTTGGGGGTTAGGGCACTGCAGCCGGTCAGCGCACCTGAAATGACAAAAAGAAGGGGCAGGGCCAGTTGCCCGGCGCGCAGCGCGCAAAAATGGGGCATGCGCCTATTTTGACAGCAGCCGCATTGTCTCCTCCAGGCCTTTGAGTGACAAAGGGTACATGCGGTTGCTGGTGAGCTGCTGGATGATGCTGATGCTCTGGCGGTACTGCCACACGCCTTGGGGCTCGGGGTTGATCCAGGCGAACTTGGGAAAAGCGTGCGTAAGGCGCTGCAGCCACTCGGCGCCGGCTTCCTCGTTGTTGTGTTCCACGCTGCCGCCGGGCTGCAAAATCTCGTAAGGGCTCATGGTGGCGTCGCCTACGAAAATCAGCTTGTAGTCCTTGTTGTACTTGCGAATGATGTCCAAGGTGGGGAATTTCTCGGCAAAGCGGCGCCGGTTGTTCTTCCACATGAAGTCGTAGACGCAGTTGTGGAAGTAATAAAACTCCAGGTGCTTGAATTCGCTCTTGACGGCGGAAAACAGCTCTTCCACGCGCTGCACGTGTTCGTCCATGGTGCCGCCCACGTCCATCAGCAGCAGCACCTTCACGTTGTTGTG
>JBATPF010000504.1:0-4166 GCA_049291355.1 Giesbergeria sp. | reverse complement strand
ATGTCGTCCGGGATGTGCGCGCCGATGTGGATATGGGTGTCGGTTTGTGCGGGTGCCAGCATGGTGGAGTCCTTGAAGTCAGGCGCGCAGCAGGTCGGCGCATTTCTCGCCGATCATGATGCTGGGGGCATTGGTGTTGCCGGTGGTGATGTTGGGCATGATGGAAGCGTCGGCCACGCGCAGGCCGTCCACACCGTGCACGCGCAGGTCGGGACCGACGACGGCGGCGGGGTGGTCCGCCGGTCCCATGCGGCAGGTGCCTACGGGGTGGTATTCGGTGTCGGCACCGCGCCGCAGTTCGCGTTCAATGCCTGCCGGGTCGCCCGCGTCGATGCGCGAGAGCATCTGGCCACGCCATGGCGCCAGTTCTGCGTCGTTCATGATGGCCAGCGCGCGTTGCACGCCCTTGACCAGGCGCGGCATATCGTCCGGGTCGCTGAAGTAGCGCGGGTCGATGGCCAGGCTCTGGCGCGCATCGCTGCTTGCCAGCCGCACCTCGCCCCGACTGCGGGGGCGTGCCAGCGTCACATGCAGGCCAAAGCCGTGGCCCCAGTGCAGCTTTCTGCTGTGGTCGTCGACGATGGCGACGACGAATTCGAGCTCGATGTCACTGGCATGCAGGCCGGGTTCGGTGCGCAAAAAGGCCCCGGCCTCGGCCACGTTGCTGGTGATGCAGCCGGTGCGCTGCTTTTTCCATTCGCGCATGCCGCGCAGCAGCGCCAGTCCGCCTGAAGGGCACACGCCAATGCCGGCGTCGCTCCTGGCGCTTTTCCAGTTGAGCGAAGCGGTGATGTGGTCCTGCAGGTTCTGGCCCACGCCAGGAAGCTGGTGCACCACGGGGATGCCCTGCGCCTGCAAGTGCTCTGCAGGCCCCACACCCGAGCACATCAAGAGCTGGGGTGAGCCGTAGGTACCACCGCACAGAACGATTTCGCGCCGTGCGCGCACCACACTTTCCTGTCCGCCGCGCGCGATGTGCACGCCGGTGGCGCGCTTGCCCTGCCAGTCCAGCCGCAGGCACTGGGCGCGCGTGAGCACGGTAAGGTTGGCACGCTCCAGATGCGGCGTGAGGTAGGCGCGCGCCGCGCTGCAGCGCTCGCCATTGCGCTGCGTAACCTGGGCGGGCCAGCAGCCCTCCTGGTGCGCGCCGTTGTAGTCGGGGTTTTGCGCCAGGCCCTGCGCGGCGCAGGCACGCAAAAAGGCCTGCGAAGTAACAAAGGGGCTGCGCAGGTAGGCCACGCCCAAGGGGCCGCCCTGGCCGTGGAAGTCGGTGGCGCCAAAACATGCGCTGTCTTCGGCGCGCTTGAAATAGGGCAGCACGCTGGCGTAGTCCCAGCCGGGGTTGCCCTCGGCTGCCCAGGCGTCGTAGTCGCTGCGGTGACCACGGCAATAGACCATGGCGTTGATGGCGCTGCTGCCGCCCACCACCTGTCCGCGCGGCTGAAAGCCCTTGCGGCCATTCAAGCCCGGCTGCGGCACGGTGTGGTAGTGCACGGCGTTCATTTTCACGGTGGCACCGGCGGCAAAGCCCAGCGGCGCGCGGATGAACACGCTGTCGTCCGGCCCGCCGGCCTCCAGCAGGCAAACACTCACGCCCGGGTCTTCGCTCAGGCGGCTGGCGACCACCGAGCCGCTGGAGCCGGCGCCGATGACGATGTAATCAAACTCCATGGGGTCTCCTTGCATCGCGGCTTCTTAGCGTCCGGTGGCGATGGAGCGCGCCGCAGCGCGCGCCGTGAGAATGCAGCCGGGCAAAAACGTCCCTTCCAGCGAGCGCTTGCCACTGGCGCCACCGCCACCAAAGCCTGCGGCCTCGCCCACGCAGTACAGGCCGCCGATGGGCTGGCCTGCAGCGTCCAGCACGCGGCTTTGCAAATCGGTCTGCAGCCCGCCCAGGCTTTTGCGGGTGATGAGCTGCATCTGGATGGCGATGAACGGCCCCGCCCCCGCCTTTTGCAGTGGGGCAGGTTCGCAGGTGCGCAGCTTGTCCGGCCCCCACTGGCGCGCATGCAGGATGCGGCGGATCTGGTCGTCGTTGTGCAGCTTGTTGCCGTTCGCAAAGTTGGCGTCAAAGCGGTCGGCCGTGGCTTGCAGCACGCTGGGGTCAATGTCGTGCGAGCAGGTGAGCGCGTTCATTTTGGCCGCCAGGCCAAAGAGCGTGGCGTCCACCAAAAAGTGGCGGCTCTCGCTCTGCATCTGGCGCACCAGGCGGTGGTTGCCGAGCAGGGTTTCTTTCAGGAACGCGGGGAACTGCATGTCGCGGATGCGCTGGTTGTGTTCGGCCCCCGAAATGGCAAATTCCTTGACGGCGATGCGCCAGTTGAGCAGGTGCCAGGTCCAGGGCTTCTCTTGCGCGGCCACGCGCTGGCACAGCCAGTGGGTGTCAAAACCCGTCACCAGCGGCTCGGGGCCGATGCGCTCGCCCCGGTGGTCGAGCCAGAGCGCCGACTTGCAGGGAATGCTCGAGAGGCCATGGCCTTCAAAGTGCGGAAACGGGTGCGGAAAGCCCGCAGCGTAGTTCCACATCTCGCCCGCGTGGGTGATTTGCCCGCCCAGAGCATCGGCGACCCAGTGGTGCATCTTGCCGTCGGCAAAGGGGTGCGCGCCGTTGAGCATTTGGCTGGGGCAGGGGCGGTCTTGGGGCCAGTGGGCGCGGGCTTCCGCGTGGCTGCCGTTGATGCCGCCCATGGCCAAGACCACGACAGGGGCGGTGAGGCGCACTTGTGTACCGGTTTCCTCATTCACTGCCACAGCGCCCGAGACCTGGCCTGCGTTGTGCTCCAGCGCGGTGACGCGGTGGCGATGCAGCAGGGTGAGGCGTCCGTTGGGTGCGGCTTCGCGCAGCGCGGCAATCATGCGCCGCGTCAGTTCGCGCGACGTTCCCCAGACGATGTGGTAGCGCGGCACGCTGTTGCCGTCGCCGGTCATGCCGCGTTCCACCCAGTTCACGGCGGGCATGAACTTGACGCCCTCGGCCAGCAGCCAGTCGTACACGTGGCTGCGCGAATGCTGCACGTAGTGCTCGGCCCATTGGCGCGGCAGCACGTCGGTCTCGCCCAGTTCGGCAAAGCGCAGCCAGTCGGCCAGCGCTCGCTCGGGCGTGTCGGGAATCTTCATGCGTGCCTGCAGCGCCGTGCCCACCAGCGCCATGCCGCCAAAGGCCCACAGGGCCAGGCCGCCGAAGCGCTCGGGGGTATCGCGGTCCACCAAGGCGACGGATTGGCCCGCACGCAGGCATTCCAGCGCGGTGACGATACCGGCCAAGCCGCCCCCAACGATCACCACATCGTGTTGTGACTGCATCGCTTGTCTCCTTTTTTATGGCTGAACCATAGCGCCTTATCATGGAAACTCTCTTGACCTTGGAGCCTTCCTATGTTGACTTCAGCGCCCAGCGTCTCCCTGAGTTGGGTCAACACCGTCATTGCCGCCGCCGAGCGCCAGGGCGTGTCCTGCGCCGACCTGCTGGCGCGCGCCGGGGTGGTGTACGAGCGCCTGGACGGGCCGCGCTGGCCGGTGGACGACATCACCCGCCTCTGGCGCGCCGCCGCCGAACTAACGGGGGATGCTGCCTTTGGCCTCCACACCGGGCGCCAGGTGGGGCCAGGCAGCTTCAATGTGGTCAGCTTCATCCTGCTGTCTTCGGCCACGCTGCGCAGCGCCATTGGCCAGTTGCAGGAGTACCAGCGCCTCATCAGCGACGGGGGGCGGTTTCAAATGTTGGCCGGGGCGCAGCACAGCTGGCTCATCTACCACCCGCAGCAGGGCAGCTTGGCGTTCAGCCCGCACCAGGTGGAATCCGTGTTGGCTGCGGCCGTGTGCTTTAGCCGCTGGGTGACCGGCCAGCCGCTAAAACCCGTGCGCGTGCAGTTCAGCCATGGGCAGATCGGGCCTTTGTCGGCCTATGTGCAAGCCCTGGCGGCCGAGGTGCAGTTCGAGCAGGCTTTTAACGGCCTGCTGCTGGACAACACCGTGCTGGATGCCCCCTTGCCCCAGGCCGATGCCGAACTGGCGCAACTGCACCGCGCCCATGCTGCGGCGCTGTTGGCTGCGTTGTCGGCGCCCGTGCTGCTGCGCACCCGGGTTGAGCAATGGCTGACCGGCGCGCTGGACGGCAGCGTGCCGGGCCGCGCCCAGGCAGCGCGCCAGTTTGGGCTGGGGGAGCG
>JBATPF010000503.1:0-18562 GCA_049291355.1 Giesbergeria sp. | reverse complement strand
TGCAACCGTCGGATCACGATGCAGCGAAGCGAGACTCGTGCTCAGACCCCAATCCCGGAACTTCAGGCGCATCGGTCGAAACCCGCCGGTGCGCTCAGATTTTTAGAAAAAATGGCCTCTAGCGCATATGTCGTAAGCGCTAGCAGCTATCAAAAACATAGTTTCAGGCGGGCTCCACCGGCCGCGGCGGCTTGGGCCTTGGTGGCTTGGTGGTGTGAATCTGCTGGGCCGCCTTGTCCATGTCGGCCGCCAGCAATGCCGGCCAGGCCTTGAGCGAGTGCGCAATGCTGTCTTCGATCAAGGTGCGCTGTTCCAGCGGCGGGCGTTTGAGCACCCAGCCGGCCACGTCCGCCCGGTCACCCGGGTGGCCAATACCGATGCGAAGGCGCCAGTAGTCGCCGCTGCCCAGTTGTGCGTGGATGTCGCGCAGCCCGTTGTGTCCCGCATGCCCGCCGCCGCGCTTGAGCTTGGCCTGGCCGGGTTGCAGATCGAGTTCGTCGTGCACCACCAGGATTTCTTCAGGCGCGATCTTGAAGAAGCGCGACAGTGCTGCTGCCGACTTGCCCGAGAGGTTCATGAACGTCTGTGGCTCCAGCAGCCACACGGGTTGGCCCTGGACCGTGGCGCGCGCCGCCAGGCCCCAGTAGCTGCGTTCGGGCACCAGTTGCACCTTGAGCTCGCGCGCGAGCGCTTCCACCCACCAGAAACCCGCGTTGTGGCGCGTGGCCTCGTATTCCGGACCGGGATTGCCCAGGCCCACCACCAGTTTGATCATGAGTGAATTATCCGTGGACCCGCAGCGCAGCCGAAAACGAAAACGGCCCACGCAAGGTGGGCCGCTCTTGGCTGCAGACCGCGGACGGCCTGCAGGCGTGAAGTGATTACTTCTTCTTGCCCTTGCCCTTGGCTGGAGCGGCGTCGGCAGGAGCTGCATCGGCAGCAGGCGCTTCCTCAATGACCAGCGGAGGAATGGCCGTAACCACCACCGGGTTGTTGGCAGAACCCTTCGTCACGGCGCTCACGCCCTTGGGCAGCTTGATGCTCTTCAAGTGCAGCGAAGCGCCCTTCTTCAGCTCAAGCAGGTCGACGGTGATGAATTCGGGCAGGTCGGACGGCATGCAGCTTACGTCCAGCTCGGTCACTACGTGGTTCACCGTGCACTTGTCCACCTTCACGGCGGGCGATTCTTCGGCATTGGTGAAGTGCAGTGGCACCTTCATGTGCAAACGGGTCTTGGCGTCCACGCGCTGGAAGTCCACGTGCAGCACGAGTTGCTTGAAGGGGTGGTATTGCACGTCACGCAGCAGCACTTTGCTGGTGGTGCCAGCCACTTCCATCTCGAGCACGCTCGCGTGGAAGGCTTCCTTCTTGAGGGCGTGCCACAGGGCGTTGTGGTCCAGTTCGATGGCTTGCGCCTCGGCCGTGCCACCGTAGACGATGCCGGGCGTGCGGCCTGAATTGCGCAGACGGCGGCTCGCACCCGTACCTTGCTTGGCGCGCTCAAAAGCGACGAAGTTCATAAATATCCTTGACATGAGGCGCACCGCGACCAGCGCTGCCTCCGGTTGGCAAAAAAAGGCCGCCCGACGGGCAGCCTTGCTACTTGCCTCGGCTCAGAAAAGATTTTCCTGGTCCGAGAACAAACTCATCACCGAGTCGCCGCGGGCAATGCGCTGGATCGTCTCGGCGATCAGCGGAGCCACGGAAACCTGGCGGATCTTGGAGCAGCCGCGGGCGGCTTCGCTCAAGGGAATGGTGTTGGTTACAACGACTTCGTCCAGCGACGCACCCTGCGTGATGCGCTCGATGGCCGGGCCCGAGAAAATCGGGTGCGTGCAGTAGGCGTAGACCTTTTTGGCGCCGCGCTCCTTGAGCACCTCGGCCGCCTTCACCAGCGTGCCCGCCGTATCGATCATGTCGTCCATGACGACACAGTTGCGGCCTTCGATTTCGCCGATCACATGCATCACCTCAGACACGTTCGCCTTGGGGCGGCGTTTGTCGATGATGGCCAGATCGCAATTGAGTTGCTTGGCCAGCGCACGGGCACGCACCACGCCGCCCACGTCGGGCGAGACCACGATCAGGTCGTGGTAGTCGCGCTGGCGCAGGTCGCCCAGCAGCACCGGGGAGGCGTAGATGTTATCGACGGGGATGTCAAAGAAGCCCTGGATCTGGTCGGCGTGCAAGTCCATGGTGAGCACGCGGGCCACGCCCACGGCCTGCAGCATGTTGGCCACCACCTTGGCGCTGATCGGCACGCGCGTGGAGCGCGGGCGGCGGTCTTGCCGGGCGTAGCCGAAATAGGGGATCACCGCGCTGATGCGCTCGGCCGATGCGCGCTTGAGTGCGTCGACCATGATGAGCAGCTCCATCAAGCTGTCGTTCGTGGGGGCACAGGTGGACTGCACGACGAAGACATCGCGTGCACGCACGTTCTGCTTGATTTCTACGGTGACTTCACCGTCGGAGAAGCGGCCCACATGGGCAGCACCCAGGCTGATGCCGAGATGCTGTGCAATTTCAGCGGCAAGCTGCGGATTCGCATTGCCGGTGAAGACCATGAAGTCGGGGTGGTTGGCCTGCATGAGCGTCCCAGCGATTTTGAAAAAAAGGTCCTTGCGCGATCAGGACTTTGGCAGGGGAGAAAGGATTCGAACCTTTGCATGCTGGAATCAAAATCCAGTGCCTTAACCAGCTTGGCGACTCCCCTACACCGGTGTACAACCACAAGGATTGCACACCAAAAACTCATCCCGATGCCCAGCCTGCCAGAGGATGAACCATCAGGTTGTCGCAGACCTTGAGCTGCCATGCGCCGGGGGGCGCGGGCAACTCGACATCGTGCGGCAAAGCAGCAAACACAGCGCTTCCAGAACCCGTCATTCTGCCATGCAATCCGAGCGATTCAAGCCACAACAGGGCCTGCGATATGTCGGGGCACAGCACTTCGGCGATGCTCTGCAAGTCGTTTCGGCCAAAGCCAAAGTGGTCTGCAGCAAAGCCTGAGATTGTAGCATTGCCGAAATAATCCGGCGCAGACAATCGAGAAAAAATTGCGGGGGTCTGCAAGCCAGCCGTTGGTTTGAGCACCACAAAGCGCTGTTGCGGGATGCTCGCAGTGCCGGTCAACGCAGTGAGCTGCTCACCAATGCCCTCCACCCAGGCATTCGCACCGCACAGAAAAAATGGCACATCGGCGCCCAGCGGCGTGGCCAGGGCCATCAGCTCCGAACGGGTCAGCCCGAGCTGCCACAGGCGGTTGAGCGCAAGCAGCGTGGTGGCCGCGTCGGACGATCCGCCACCCATGCCAGCCTGTTCAGGAATGCGTTTGATTACTCCTACGTGCGCACCCAGCGAGCACCCGCTCGCCCATTGAAGGGCACGTGCTGCGCGAACGATCAAGTCATCTTGGGGCAGCGTGCCCGCAAGGTCTTCGCGACTGACCTGGCCATCACGGCGACGTTCAAAGTGCAAGGTGTCGCACCAGTCAATCAGCATGAAGGCCGACTGCAGAAGGTGGTAGCCGTCGGCACGCCGACCGGTGATGTGGAGAAAGAGGTTCAGTTTTGCGGGCGCGGCAACGTCGTACAGGGCTTGCATGGTGCGCTCAGCGCTCCAGGGCAATGCGCAGCGTGGCGCGGGGCACTGGCTCGGAGCGAACGGCCGTCAGTTGCCCGTCGCTCAGGCGGCTCAGGTCCGCTTGCCAGCCTGCGGCGGTAGTCGCATCGCCATGCAGCCAGGCAAACAGGGCCTGCACCGGAATGGCGCTGCCGAGCGCCTGCTCCAGCAGTCCGTCGAGCGAACTCGCTGTGCGCTCGCCCTGAGGCGAGCGAAGCTCCGCGTGGCCGGGCGCCCATTGCAGCTCAGCGAGCACCGTGCCGAGCGGGGTGCTGAGCGTGAGGCTGCCCTGCGTGCTGCTGCCTTGCAGGGCAAAGACGGCGGAAAACGATTGCTTGGCCTCGCCCTCCACCGAAAGCGCCATGCGGCCGTCCCAATGGGCGGCGGCAGGCTGCAGTGCAGGCGCCCGTGGCGGCTGCGCGCAGCCGGCAAGCAGCGCGAGGAAAAGGACGAGTAGCAGTGCTCCCGCCTTATGCAGCCCACCTGTCGCCATGACTGAAGCCGAGACCGGAGTCAAGGCTGCACGCCCAGGCGTTTGAGGGTTTCGCGCAGCGTTTCGTTGTCGGCGTTGCTGCGCAGACCTTCGCGCCAGATCGCCCGAGCGCGATCGCGCTCGCCCGCGGTCCACAGCACTTCCCCATAGTGCGCCGCGATGTCCGCATCCTTGCGAACGGCAAAGGCACTTGCAAGCAATTCGAGCGCGCGTGCAGCGTTGCCTGCGCGAAATTCCACCCAGGCGAGGCTGTCGGTGATGAACGGGTCGCCGGGCGCCAAGCGCAGGGCCGTCTCGATCAACTTGCGCGCTTCGTCCAGATGAATTCCGCGTTCTGCAAACGAATAGCCGAGCGCGTTGTACGCGTGGTGGTAGTCGGGCTTGGCGGCAATGAGTTTGCGCAGCAGCCTTTCCATCGTGTCGAGATCCCCGGCTTTCTCGGCAAGCATGGCCTGGTCATAGATCAGGTCGGCGTTGTCGGGCGACTGTTTGACGAGTTCTGATTGAAGTGCGAAGGCATCGGCAAAGTGGCCGGTGTCGCGCAGCAACTGCACTTCGGCGGCCTGTTTGCGCTGCTCTGCTTCGGGCGTGGCTGCGGGGAGGCTCTGGATCAGCGCCCTGGCATGGGCGAGCCGGCCCTGACGTGCCAGCAAGGAGGCTCGGCGCACTTGTACGTCAAAGCGCGTGCTGGCGTCGTCAATGCGAGCCAGCCAGTCCTGTGCTTCGTCCAGCTTGCCGCGCTTTTCAGCGATTTCCGACTGCAGCATGTAGGTCTGTGCCGTGGCTGCACGTTGATCGGGCGAATCTGCAGCGTCGCCCGAGGCTTGGGCGTAGCGGACCAAAGACGCTTCTGCGCCGTCGAGTTCGCCGTTCTGCACTTGCAAGGCAGCCCGTGCCAGCCAGGGCTGGGCGAGTTCGGGATGCTCCCGCGTCACTGACTCCAATTGGGCCAGTGCCAAGGAATAGCGCTGCAGTTCGAGCAGCACGCGTGCATACGTCATCTGCAGCTGCGGTGGCCTCGGGGTGGAAAATGCTTTTTGCACCAGATCATCGGCGCCGGTCACCTTGGCTTCGAGAAGATCAAGCGCAAAAAGGGCGGCGTCGTCTGCCGCAGGGTCCAGGGCAAAAGCTTGCTGGGCCGACGCCATAGCCGCCGCGTTGTCGCCCGAGAGAAGCTGCATGCGCCCAGTGGAAATGCGCGCCGCAGGCGCCAGCGCAGGATCGGTGTAGTAAATGCTCAGTGCCTCTGAGACCACCGAGGCGGCCAAGGCCTTGTCGCTGGCGCGCCGGTACAAAAGTGGCAGCGACAAAATCAGCGTCTGCCGTGCTTGTGGATTGGCCGTATCGAGGAACTTCCTGAGCGGCCCAGCAGTTTCTGCAGTGCGGTTGAGCGCCAGAAAAATCTGCAGCAAGTACCCCTGGGCTTGATGTGATTCGGGCCAGGCGGCTTCCCACGCGCGCACGGAGCTCAGCGCTGCCTCGGCCGAGCGCGACTGCAGGGCAATGTCTGCTGCCCGCTGGAACAATGCCTCGTCGCGACCACGGCGCGCGGCTTCGAGCATGAGTGCGTATCCCGCTCCCGGGTCCCCAGCGCGAACGCTGAGTTCCCCGAGAAAGATTTCGTAAAACAGTTCGGCGTCAAGCTCTGAGCTGCGCGCCTCCTGCGGGCTCGCGGTGGCTTCGGGCAGGGGTGCGACGGGAGCGACACTCTGCGCCTGCACGGCACCAGCCGTCAGTGAGAGGGCCAGCAGCGGGGCCGCCAGGAGGCGTGGAGAAAGGAGCATCAGGCCATAATAATCCATGCAAAACCTTTGCTCACGCACGCGCATTCATGCCTGAGTTGCCCGAGGTGGAAGTCACGCGGCGCAGCTTTTCTGGGCGCATCGCCGGGGCTGTCGTGCTTGGTGCCTCTCTGGGAAAACCGCTTCGCTGGCCGCTGGGCTGCCAGCCTGCCAGCTTGGAGGGGCGTCTGGTGACCGATGTGGAGCGCAGAGGCAAGTACCTGCTGCTTCAATTCGATCGGGGACTGCTGCTGCTGCATCTTGGCATGTCCGGCAGCCTTTCCTTCGCACCAGAACTCCCCGCCATGGGGCCACACGACCACTTCGATTTGCGTACCGATCGCGGTCATCTGCGTTTGCACGATCCACGCCGTTTTGGCGCTGTGGTGTGGGCGCCCGACAAGGATGCGCCGGTGCTCCACAAGTTGTTGGGGCACCTGGGGATGGAGCCGTTGTCCCAGGAATTTTCCCTTGCGCGCTTTGCCGCTGGGCTCAAGGCCAGCCGCTCGACCATCAAACAGGTGCTCCTGTCTGGTCGCCTGGTCGTGGGTGTAGGCAATATTTATGCGTCCGAAGCGCTGTTTCGGGCCGGCATCCGGCCGACTGCGCTGGCAGGCCGCATCGGTCCAGTTCGTGTCGCGCGCCTGCACGCAGCCATTGGCGAAGTGCTGGAGCAGGCAGTGAGCCTGGGTGGCAGCACATTGCGTGACTTTCAGTCGGCCGATGGGAGCGCAGGGCATTTCCAACTCAGTGCAAATGTTTACGGACGCACCGGCGCGCCCTGTCATACTTGTTCGGCACCGATCAAAATGCTGCGGCAAGGCCAACGCAGCAGCTTTTATTGCCCTGTTTGCCAGAGACCGTGACGCGAGCACGCAACGTTCCAATGAAGGAGTGCGCGCATCAGGACGATGCACTATATTTTGACGACGCATCCCGCGTTGTAATGACACTCGGAAAACCACAGTGGGCCCCTCTTTCAACGAGCAATTCGAGCAGCACGATGCATGGCGGCGCGATTTTGCGCGCCGTTTGCGGCAATTGGCCGAGTGGTTGTCGTCTCACGATCTGATGGACGATTCCGTGCGCGAAAGACTGCAGCGGCTTGAGGAGCAAGTGCGCACAGACAAGATCATGGTTGCGTTTGTGGCGGAGTTCTCGCGTGGGAAATCCGAGCTGATCAACGCGATCTTTTTTGCCGGCTATGGGCGCCGCATCATGCCGGCCAGCGCAGGGCGAACCACAATGTGCCCCACCGAGTTGGGGTATGAGGCGGCGCTGCCGTCTTCGCTGCGACTTCTGCCAATTGAAACCCGATTGCTTCCCAAGGGCTTGTCCGAATGGCGCGCGACGCCCGAGCGCTGGCTGGAAATCGCACTCGACGCGAACGATGGCGAACAAATTGCCGCAGCCATTGGCAAGGTGGCCGAGACCGAGCGGGTGAGCGTGGACGACGCGCGTGCTTTGGGCTTCTGGCACGACGAGTTGCCAGAGGAAAATCCCCCGCAGACTGCCGAGGGGCTGGTGGAAGTGCCCAAGTGGCGCCATGCCATCATCAATCTGCCGCACCCTCTGTTGCAGCATGGTTTGGTGATTCTCGATACCCCAGGGCTGAACGCTGTGGGTGCAGAGCCAGAGCTCACCGTCAACCTGATTCCCCAGGCCCACGCGGTGGTGTTCATCCTTGCTGCCGATACCGGAGTCACGCGGTCCGATCTGGCCATCTGGCGCGAGCACCTCATTGATACGGCCGACAGCGCCGAAGCCCGTCTGGTGGTGCTCAACAAAATCGATACCCTGTGGGACACGCTCAGTTCGGCTCACGAAGTGCAGACCCAACTGGAGCGCCAACGCCAGAATTCTGCAGAGACGCTGGGAGTCTCCCCCGAGCAGGTTCTGCTGGTATCCGCCCAGAAGGGCTTGGTGGCCAAAATCTCCTGTGACGACATCATGCTGGAAGCCAGCGGTCTTCCCGAGTTGGAGGATGCCCTGGCCGAAGGCATCATGGGCCGGCGCCAGAGCATTCTTCGCTCTGCCATTGGCGTAGCCTTGGCCGGCGTCAGTTCGGAGACTTCGCGGATGCTCAATATCCGTCGGCGTGATCTGGACGATCAGATGGTCGAACTGGGGAGCCTGCGTGGAAAGAACATCGCGGTCATCTCGGCAATGCGCCAGCGCATCGAGCAGGAGAGCGAAGAGTTTGGACACTGTGCGGCCAAGATCCATGCCGTGCGTGCAGTGCACCTCAAACTGCTGCGTGAGATTTTTGAGCGCTTGGGAGCCAAGGCACTAAAGGGGAAACTTGCTGGTTTGACGCAGGCTCTGCGGCAAAAGGGCCTGAAGCTCGGCGTCAAAAAGGCGTACGCTGAAACTTTTGAACAATTGCGCAGCGTGCTCGATCATGCGCAGGCCAGTGCTACCGAAATTCATGCCATGCTGGCGGGGACCTTTCGCCAGTTGAATGCGGAATTCGGTTTTTCGCTGCAAGTTCCACCGGTGTTGCAACTCGATCAATTCATGCTGGATCTGGTTCGCATCGAGCGAGGGCATGTTCAGTACCTTGGCGTCGGCAATACCCTGAAGCTGGTCCAGCCTGAATTCGCCGAGCGCCTTGCACGTGCCTTGTCCACCCGCCTGCGCGCGGTGTTTGAATCTGCGGCCAACGATCTGGAATTGTGGAGCAACTCCGCCACGGCGCAGTTGGACGCGCAATTGCGCGAGCGCAAACGCAGCTTCAGCCGGCGCATTGAGGCGGTGGATCGCATCCAGGCTGCGGCATCTGGGTTGGAAGAGCGCATCTCCGAGATCGAAGACGGGGAGCGCTCGCTCGACAGCCTGGGCCTGCGTTTGCAAAGCCTCACCGAATCGCTGCTCACTTTTTCCGAACGCGCGCCCCACTTGGCCTTGCCTGAACCTGCATGAAGAGCGACTGGAGCGTTGCCGACGCCGTGGTGCGCTGGCAACGAGAGCACGGCCGCAGCGCCTTGCCCTGGCAAAACACGCGCGATCCTTACCGGGTGTGGCTCTCGGAGATCATGTTGCAGCAGACCCAGGTGGCGACGGTGAAGGGCTACTACGCTCGCTTTCTGGAGCGTTTTCCCGATGTGCGTGCCCTCGCCGCCGCGTCCGAGGACGCGGTCCTGGCCCTGTGGAGCGGTCTTGGTTATTACAGCCGCGCTCGCAATCTGCACAAAGCGGCGGGGGTGGTCGTCGCGCAGCACGGCGGAGCCTTTCCGCGCACTGCGGCCGAGCTTGCCCGGCTTCCCGGCGTGGGCCGCTCCACGGCAGGCGCGATTGCTGCCTTCTGCTATGGCGAGCGCGTGCCGATTCTGGATGCCAATGTCAGGCGGGTGCTGGCCCGCTTTCTTGCCTTCGAGAACGATCTTGCGCGTGCCGCAAACGAGCGTGCGCTGTGGGAGAGGGCCAGCGAATTGGTGCCAAAGAGCGCGAACGACATGCCCGCCTACACGCAGGGCTTGATGGACCTGGGCGCAAGCCTGTGCACGCCGCGGCGCCCCTCGTGCCTGGTGTGTCCGCTTGAGCCAGCGTGCGCAGCGCGGCGCAGCGGTGAAGTGGAGCGTTTTCCCATTCGCTCACGCACGGTGCTGCGCAAGCAGGAAACCTGGTGGCTCTTGGTGCTGCGTGATGGGGCGGGGCGCACCTGGCTGCACCGCAGGCCGGCGCCGGGCATTTGGGCCGGGCTGTATTGCACGCCAGTATTTGGCGACGAGGCGGCACTTGTGGAGCATGCTGCGCGGCTTGGCGCTAGCTTGTTGGAGCGGCTAGCGCCCATGCGCCACGCGCTGACCCATCGTGAGCTGGTGCTGTGCCCGGTGCGCATTTTGCTTCCCCGGTCTGTTCACCTCAGCGAAGCGGAGGGGTCATGGTTCCAGGGCGACGAACTGCCTGCCATCGGTCTTCCTGCGCCGCTTCGAAGCCTGTTCCTGAGCGGGGTGTGAGGCGAATTTTTGGGCTGTCGCCGTAACGCGAAATCACCGGGCGTCGAGTTCCCTGTGGCGCGTCACGATGGGCCACCGGCTGGCAAAGCGTTCGGTGAGTCGGTCCACCAGATAGACAGACCGGTGTTGCCCCCCCGTGCAGCCAATGGCTACGTTGACGTAGCTTCGGTGGTTCTGTACCAATGCGTCCAGCCAGTCGGTCAGAAATTTCGCGATATCGACTTCCATGCGTGCCGCTTCCGGTGCGGCCCGCAGAAATTTGATGACCGCCTCGTCTTTGCCGGTCAGCTCGCGCAATTCGCTTTCATAGTGGGGATTGGGCAGCATGCGAACGTCGAATACGTAGTCTGCATCCAGAGGCACACCGCGCTTGAAGGCGAATGACTGAAATACCAGCGAAAGCGAACTCAGCGGCGCGCGCATCATGCTTTTGACATAGCCCTGAAGTTGCGCCGCCCGAATCGTGCTGGTATCGATCACCTGAGCGCTTTCCCGCAGATCGGCCAGCAGTTCGCGTTCGAGCTCGATCACCTGGACCAGGCTTAAGGGACTCTCGCGCAGCAAGCCGTCCGTCAGTGGGTGCCTTCTGCGCGTTTCCGAAAATCTGCGCACCAAGGTGTCTGTGTCGGCATCGAGAAACACCGAATGCACCGTACACCCCTGCTCGCGCAGCTCTCGCAGTTTGTCGGGCACCGTGGGAAGTGACGTGCGGCTGCGAACGTCCATGGCAATTGCCAGGCGATTGCCATGGTGGGCATGTTCCAGTGCGACGAAGCTGAGCAATAGCTCGGGTGGCAGGTTGTCCACGCAGTAGTAGCCGGCATCTTCGTACGCCCGCAGTGCCACGGACTTTCCGGAGCCCGACATACCAGTGATGAGAACGATTTCGACGGCCATGGCTTACTCCGCTGCATCCTGTCGCTGGCTTTGTCCGAGCATCTCGCGCGCGTGTGCCAGACCTGCGCGTGAGGGTTTTTCCCCGCCCAGCATACGCGCCACTTCTGCGAGGCGCTCATTTCCCTGTGCAGAGAGCACCGTGCTACTCGCTCCTTGAGATGTTTTAATTTTGGACACCACCAAGTGGTGGTCTGCACAGGCCGCAACCTGGGGCAAATGGGTTACGGCAAGCACCTGCCGCGTGCGCCCGAGCTGCTGCATGAGCAAGCCGACTGTCTCTGCTACGGCGCCACCCACGCCCGCGTCCACTTCGTCGAAAATGAGGGTCTCCGCGCTGCCCATGGCGCTGGTGGCAACCGCGATGGCCAGCGCGATGCGTGAGAGTTCCCCCCCCGAGGCGACTTTTCCGATGGCGCGTGGCGTCTGGCCGCCATGTCCCGCGACAAGAAAATCAATATCGTCCAGGCCCGCAGGGCCGGGCTGCGCAGAGGGTGTGATCTGCACAACAAACTGCCCGCCTTCCATTCCCAGTTCCTCCAGGGTGGAAGTCACTGCTTTTGACAATCGGGGTGCAGCTGCCTTGCGTTCCTGCGTCAGCGTTCGTGCTGCCGATGCGTATGCAGCGTGCCTTTGGCGCTCTTGCGAACTGAGGGCCTCGATATCGCTGCCCGCATCCAGTGCTGCCAGTTGGGCCTTCCACGCCGCGAGCATTTCTGGCAAATCTTCAGGCGCGCGTTTGAAGCGGCGGGCCAGCCCCAGCCAAAGCGCCACCCGCTCGTCCAGACTTTGCAGTTGCTGAGCGTCCAGCGCATCGCGGCGCAGGTAGGCATGCAGGCCACGCAGGGCTTCGTCGGTCTGCGCGAGGCTTTCGGCCAGAAGCGCGCCGATTTCACGAAAACGTGGCTCGAGGTGCTCCAGCGCACTCAAGGCTTGCAATGCTTGCGACAAGGCAGGTCGTGCGCTCGCCTCCTCATCCTCCAGGTGCTTGGTGGCTGCCTGGGCAGCCTCCATCAACGCCTGCGCGTGGCCCAGCCGGTTGTGTTCCTCGTTGAGAGGCTCCCATTCCCCCGGTTTGGGCGCCAGCTTTTCGAGCTCGGCAATTTGCCACTGCAGGCGCTCGCGCTCCGCGCCAGCCGACGCCTGCGCTTCGCGCGCCGCTTGCATCGCCTGCGTAGCTGCACGCCAGGCGGTCCAGTTCGTCTGCACGGCCTGGGTGTCAGCGTCAGCATATGCGTCAAGCAATGCGCGCACGGCACCGCTCTGCATTAACTTCTGCCAGGCATGTTGGCCATGAATATCCAGCAAAACCGCACCCAGCTCGCGCAACTGGGTTGCCGTGGCCGGTATGCCGTTGATCCAGCCCCGGCTTTTGCCGGTGGTGTCCACGGTTCGGCGCAGCAGCAGTTCGCCGCCTGCGTCGAATCCGCCTTCGGAAAGCCAGCTTTGCACGTCGGCTGGAGGGACGAATTCAGCGCTCAGGTCCGCCCGCGCAGCACCCTCGCGGACCAGACCGGCATCTGCGCGAGCGCCCAAGATCATCTGCAAGGCATCGATCAGAATGGATTTTCCAGCCCCCGTCTCACCCGTGAGGGCAGTAAATCCCGATTCGAAATCGATCTCCAGTGCTTCGACGATGACGAAATCGCGCAGGGTCATGCGCTGCAGCGGCATGGTCAGGAGCCTCCTTCGTTCCAGCGAAGCTTTCGTCGCAAAGTATCGAAATAATTCCAGCCACGCGGATGCAGAAACCGCACGCAATAGTCTGAGCGCCGCACCAGAATGCGGTCCCCCCGGCTAAGCGAGGCAAGGGACTGCATATCAAAGCTCGCACTGGCGTCGCGCCCGTTCACCAGCTCAATGGCGATCTCGGAGGCATCGGAAAGAACAATAGGTCGGTTGGACAGCGTATGCGGTGCAATGGGAACCAGCACCCACCCCGGAATGGATGGATGCAGCATCGGCCCTCCCGCCGACAGCGCGTAGGCTGTGGAGCCGGTAGGCGATGCGACGATCAAACCGTCGGCCCGCTGATTGGCAACGAAGTGACCGTCGACCTCGACACGCAGTTCCACCATGCCCGAGGTGGCGCCGCGATTCACCACCACGTCGTTCATTGCCAGGGCGTCGAAAACGCAGTCGCCATCGCGAAGCACCTGACCCTGGATCAGAGGACGCCGGTCTTCTTCGAACGCGCCATGCAGCATGGGCGTCAAGGTGGTTTCGAAATTCTCCAGCGGAATGTCGGTGACGAAGCCCAGGCGCCCCTGGTTGATGCCGATCAGCGGCGTACCAAAGGGAGCCAGCTTCCGACCGATGCTCAGCATGGTGCCGTCGCCGCCCACCACCAGCCCCAGATCGCACGCGGCTCCAATACCCTGTGGATTCAAGGCGGGGTAGCCAGAGATTCCGCTGCTTTGTGCTGTCTCGGACTCCAGCGACACGCGACACCCCTGCGATACGAGAAAAGCCGCGATCCGTTCGAGCACGTCGCGTGAGCCTGGCGCCACCGTGCCGGACGCAGCGTGGTGGTACTTGCCGATCAACGCAACGTGGCGAAATTGAGGGGTCATTATGAAATTACATCACTAAAATGATCGCATGCTCGATGCCCGTGCCAAGTTGTTGCTCAAAGCGTTGGTCGAGCGCTATATCGAAGATGGCCAACCCGTGGGATCTCGCACCCTATCGCGTGCGAGTGGACTGGAGCTTTCGCCGGCGACCATACGCAATGTCATGGCGGACCTGGAAGATATGGGGCTGATTGCGAGCCCGCACACATCGGCTGGACGCATCCCCACTGCCAAGGGATACCGCTTGTTCGTGGACACCATGCTGACGGTGCAGCGCGAGCACATCACGCCGCATTCGCTCGCTGCCGAGCAACCGCAGAAAGTGATTGCCAATGCCGCACATTTGCTTTCCAGTCTCTCGCAATTCGTTGGCGTGGTCATGGCACCGCGCCGGACTTCGGTATTTCGGCACATTGAATTTCTGCGCCTGTCCGAGCGGCGGGTGCTGGTCATCATCGTCTCGCCCGAGGGGGACGTGCAAAACCGCGTCATATTCGCCCAGAGCGATTTTTCGCAGGCGCAGCTCACTGAGACGGCCAACCACCTCAACAGCCACTACAGCGGCCTGGCGATGGAACAGGTGCGCGAGCGCGTGAAGAACGAAGTGACTTCGTTGCAGGGTGAAATTGCGCAGCTCATGCAAGCCGCCGTCAACGTCGAGGGCGAGGCGTCGCAGGAAGACGACGTGGTCATCTCGGGCGAGCGCAACCTGCTGGCCGTGAGTGATTTTTCCAAGGACATGGGCAACTTGCGACGCGCCTTTGACCTGTTCGAGCAAAAGACCCAGTTGCTGCGCTTGCTCGATGTGTCGTCGCAGGCGGAAGGCGTGCGCATTTTTATCGGCGGCGAGAGCCAGGTGGTTCCGTTCGAAGAGCTTTCGGTGGTGAGCGCACCGTACGAAGTGGATGGGCAGGTCGTGGGCACCCTGGGAGTAATCGGGCCGATGCGCATGCCCTACGACAAGATGATTCAGATTGTCGATATCACCTCCCGGCTCGTCTCCAACGCCTTGAGCCACCGCACCTGAGCCCTACAATGGCGCCCGGACGCATGGGCTCATGTCCGGTTCGCGGGGGGCGTTAGCTCAGTTGGTCAGAGCAGAGGACTCATAATCCTTTGGTCGTTGGTTCAAGTCCAACACGCCCTACCACCCCGTTCTCTGGCCGGCTGCGCCGACTGCCAAGCACCCAGGTAAAATCTCACGCAAAGACCGCTGTCCCGGCGGTCTTTTGCTTTCTGCCATCGGGACCATGTAGAGGACTACCATGTACAAAAACCTCGCTGCCGCACTCGCGGCCGCTTGTTTTATTTTTCCTGTTTTTTCTCAACCCTCTTCGGCGACCAAGTCGCCCGGCGCTGAAGCCGTGAAAGTCGGTTTCGTCTATGTCTCGCCGATTACCGAGGCAGGCTGGACGAAGCAGCATGACGAGGGCCGCAAGGCCGTGGAGGCAGCGCTGGGGAAGCGTGTGAAAACCACCTATGTCGAGAATGTGCCTGAGGGCCCGGACGCCGAGCGCGTGATCCGCGATCTGGCGGCTACGGGCCACAAGATCATTTTCACGCCCAGTTTTGGCTACATGGAGCCCACGCTCAAGGTAGCGCAGGATTTTCCGGACGTGAAGTTCGAATCCATCACCGGCTACAAGCAGGCGCCCAACGTGGCCACGGCCAATGCGCGTTACTACGAAGGGCGCTACCTGGCGGGCATCGCTGCGGGTCGAATGAGCAAGACAGGAGTGGCCGGCTATGTGGCGGGCTTTCCCATTCCCGAGGTGCTGCAGGGCATCAATGCTTTCACCTTGGGCATGCGCTCTGTCAACCCGAAGGCATTGGTGAAAGTGGTGTGGCTCAACGTCTGGTTCGATCCACCCAAGGAGCGCGAAGCAGCCATGGCGCTGTTCAACGAAGGCGTGGACGTGATCGCCTTTCATACCGGGTCCACGGCAGTGATGGCGGCCGCCCAGGAGCGCGGCAAGCTGGCCGTGGCATACCACTCCGACATGCGACGTATCGGGCCGGACGCTCAGCTTGTGGCCGTGACGCACCAATGGGGAAACTACTACACGGCACGCGTTCGAGCTGTGTTGGACGGCAGCTGGAAGAGCGGCAACGTGTGGGGTGGCGTGCGCGAGGGGATGATCCGGGTGGGTGATTTCGGGAGCAAAGTTCCGCCGGCCGTGCAACAGGAAGTGCTGGCTCGCCAGAAGGACATTGCCGCGGGCTCGCTCCTGCCTTTTCGAGCCACCAGCGCGGCAGTGCGCGACAACGAGGGCCATGAGGTCATTCCACGCGGACAGAGCTTGAGCGATGCGCAGATTCTTGCCATGAACTGGCTGGTTGAGGGTGTCCAGGGCAAGCTGACACGCTGACCCCACTGTCATCAGGCCCAAAGGCCGGGCTGGTCAACGGGTGCCCGCGCGATTAGAATTTTCGGCTGCGCCACCGCGCAAGAGGGGCCGCACTTCACAACCCGAAAGTGCTGCTCCACCCGAAAACCATGGCGCGACACAATCGCGCACGGAGACCGTGGATGACATCGCACACAGCCCTGCGGCTGCATGTGCCGGAGCCTACTGGGCGACCCGGCTGCAAGACCGACTTTTCTTTTCTTCGCGTATCGCCTGCGGGCGCAGTGCGCAGGCCTCCCCCCGACAGCCCCGCCAGCGACACAGCCGACCTCGCCAACTGCCTGGTCCGTGTACTGGACGAAAACGGCCGTGCCGTCGGCCCTTGGGCGCCAACCCTTCACCCTGAGCGTCTGCGGCGCGGCCTGCGCGCGATGATGAAGACGCGCGTTTTCGACGCCCGCATGCTGGTGGCGCAGCGCCAGAAAAAACTCTCGTTCTACATGCAGTGCCTGGGCGAAGAGGCGATTGCCGTGGCCCATGCGCAGGCACTCGAAGAGGGCGACATGTGCTTTCCCACCTATCGCCAGCAGGGCCTGCTGCTCTCGCGGGACGACATCTCCATGGTGGAGCTGATCTGCCAGCTCATGAGCAATGAGGCCGATCCGCTCAAGGGCCGACAGCTCCCGGTGATGTACTCGTACAAACGCGCCGGTTTCTTCTCGATTTCGGGCAACCTCGCCACGCAGGTCATCCAGGCGGTGGGCTGGGCCATGGCGTCGGCCATCAAGGGTGATACCAAGATTGCGTCGGGCTGGATTGGCGACGGCGCTACCGCCGAGGCCGACTTCCACACCGCGCTCACCTTTGCCCATGTGTACCGCGCGCCGGTCATCATCAACGTGGTCAACAACCAGTGGGCGATTTCCACCTTCCAGGCCATAGCGGGCGGTGAGGGCACTACCTTTGCCCAGCGCGGCGTGGGCTGCGGCATTGCCTCGCTGCGGGTGGATGGCAACGACTTTCTCGCCATCTACGCGGCGTCGCAGTGGGCGGCAGAGCGCGCGCGCTCCAACAACGGGCCCACGCTGATCGAATGGGTGACCTACCGCGCCGGGCCGCATTCCACTTCGGACGACCCGTCCAAATACCGCCCGGCGGACGATTGGCAGCGCTTCCCGCTTGGCGACCCCATCGAACGCCTCAAGCAGCATCTGATTGCTATTGGCGAATGGTCCGATGAGCAGCATGCAGCCGCTCAGAAGGCTCTAGAGGCCGAGGTGATTGCGGCGCAAAAGGAGGCCGAGACCCACGGCACCCTGCTCGATGGCCGCGTACCCAGCGCCGCGACCATGTTCGACGATGTGTACAAAGACATGCCGGAGCACCTGCGCCGGCAGCGCCAGCAGTTGGGAGTTTGAGCCATGGAAACGCAAGAAAAAACCCAGGTGACCCTGGCTGAAGCGGTGCCCATGACCATGATCCAGGCGCTGCGCTCAGGCCTCGACGTGATGATGGAGCGTGACGACAACGTCATCGTCTACGGACAGGATGTGGGCTACTTCGGCGGCGTGTTCCGCGTGACCGAGGGCCTGCAGACCAAGTACGGCAAGTCGCGCTGCTTTGACGCGCCCATCTCGGAGGGCGGCATTGTCGGCACGGCGGTGGGCATGGGCGCTTATGGCCTGCGGCCGGTGGTGGAAATCCAGTTCGCTGATTATTTCTACCCGGCCATGGACCAGATCGTCTCCGAAGCGGCGCGCTTGCGGCACCGCTCTGCCGGCGACTTCACCGCGCCCATCACCATTCGCATGCCCTGTGGCGGCGGCATCTACGGCGGGCAGACGCACAGCCAGAGCCCGGAGGCCATCTTCACGCATGTCTGCGGTGTGCGCACGGTGATGCCGAGCAACCCGTACGACGCCAAGGGACTGCTGATTGCTTCCATTGAAAACGACGACCCGGTCATCTTCCTGGAGCCCAAGCGCATCTACAACGGCCCGTTCGATGGCCACCACGACCGGCCCGTGGTGCCCTGGTCGAAACACGCCATGGGCAAGGTGCCCGAGGGTTATTACACGCTGCCGCTCGACAAGGCGGCGGTGTTCCGCCCTGGCAAGGCGGTGACGGTGCTGACCTACGGCACCATGGTCTGGGTGTCGGAATGCGCAGCGCGCGAAACAGAAGTGGACGCCGAAATCATCGACTTGCGCACCATCTGGCCGCTGGACCTGGAGACCGTGGTGGCCTCTGTGAAGAAGACCGGCCGCTGCGTCATCGTGCACGAGGCCACGGGCACGGGCGGCTTTGGCGCCGAGCTGGCGGCCTTGGTGCAGCAGCATTGCTTCTACCACCTCGAAGCCCCCATCGAGCGCGTGACCGGCTGGGACACTCCCTACCCGCACGCCCAGGAATGGGCCTATTTCCCCGGGCCGCAGCGCGTCGGCGCAGCGCTCAAACGCGCAGTGGAGGCATGACCATGGGAATTTACGCAATCCGCGTGCCCGACATTGGCGAGGGCATTGCCGAAGTGGAGTTGGTCGTCTGGCACGTGCAGCCGGGCGACATGGTGGCTGAAGACCAGTCCATTGCCGACGTGATGACCGACAAGGCCACGGTAGAAATCCCGTCTCCCGTGTCTGGCAAGGTGCTGGCATTGGGCAGCGCCGTGGGCGACACCATTGCCGTGGGCTCTGAGCTGGTGCGGCTGGAGGTGGAAGGCGCCGGGAATTTAAAGGAAAATTCGGCTCCAGCGCCCGTCCATCAAGCGCAAGTGGCTCCTGTTTCGATAGCGAAAAACAACCCACCCGCAGCCGCACCGGCACAGCCCGTGGCTCCAGCGGAAGCTGCCTCCGCGCCCTTGCGCCCGGCCGCAGCGCCGCGCAGTGCGCCCGCC
>JBATPF010000502.1:0-24174 GCA_049291355.1 Giesbergeria sp. | reverse complement strand
GTACACCACTGCGCCAATGGCCGCTCGGCCTACAGCTTCTGCATGTGCCCCGGCGGCACGGTGGTGGCCGCCACCTCCGAGCCCGGCGGCGTGGTCACCAACGGCATGAGCCAGTATTCGCGCAACGAGCGCAACGCCAACGCCGGCCTGGTGGTGGGCATCACGCCGGCCGACTACCCAAGCGACCCGGCCGCTTTCGAAGCGCAGCTGGGCACGAGCTACGGCGTGCAGCAACTGCGCCCGGGTGCAGCGCACCCGCTCGCGGGCATCGTGCTGCAGCGCCAGCTCGAAGCCCAGGCCTATATGCTGGGCGGCAGCGACTACAGCGCGCCCGCACAGCGGGTCGGCGATTTCCTGGCCGGCCGGGCGTCCACCGCCATGGGCAGCGTCGAGCCTTCCTACCAGCCCGGCGTGCGGCCGGTGGATTTGGCGGGCTCCCTGCCCGGCTACGCCATCGCTGCGCTGCGGGAAGCCCTGCCGGTGTTTGGCCAGAAAATCAAAGGCTTCGACTTGCCCGACGCGGTGCTGACCGGCGTGGAGACGCGGACTTCGTCGCCCCTGCGCATGGACCGCAATGCCGATCTGCAAAGCCCCAATACCTCCGGTCTGTACCCGGCGGGTGAAGGGGCAGGGTATGCCGGCGGCATTCTTTCGGCGGGCGTGGACGGCATCAAGGTGGGCGAAGCCGTGGCGCGTGCGCTGCTGGGCCAGCACGCGCCCGTCCAGTCGGGCCACTGATGGCGGGGCGCAGCGCCATGCACCGCTGCCTCTGGCCCACCCTGCTGTGTGCTGCGGCGCTTTCGGCCTGTGCGCTGCCGCGTTCGGACGCGCCCGGAATGGTCATCGAAAACAGCCTGGGCATGCGGCTGGTGCGGGTGCCTGCCGGCGAATTTCTGATGGGCAGCGACGAGCCCCTGGAGGTACTGGCACGAGCCTTTCCACGCTATGACCGCCGCCGCCTGGCCGAGCTGCGTGACGAGGCGCCGGTGCACCGGGTACGGATCACGCGGGCGTTTTACCTGGGGCAGCATGAGGTGACGGTGGGCCAATTTCGCCAATTTGTCCAAGCTTCGGGGTATGTGCCCGAATCCGTGGCCGACGGCACCGGAGGCTACGGTTACAACGCCGCCTACGACCCGGCCACCACGCAGCGCGGCGATGCGTTCGAGGGGCGACATCCGCGCTACTCCTGGAAGAACCCGGGCTTCGCCCAAAGCGATACGCATCCGGTCCTCAATGTCACCTGGAACGACGCCATGGCCCTGGCCGCGTGGCTAAGCAGGCAGGAAGGCGTGCGCTACCGCCTGCCCACCGAAGCCGAGTGGGAATACGCCTGCCGGGCCGGCTCCAGCACCCGTTATGCCGGCAGCGACGATCCGCAGAGCCTGCTGGCCAGCGCCAACACCTTCGACGCCGACGCCGCCGTGTTCTGGCCGCGCTGGCAGGACCGAGCCCTGCGCGGCCATGACGGCCATGCCTTCACCGCGCCCGTGGGAAGCTATCGGCCCAATGCCTTCGGTCTGTACGACATGCTGGGCAATGCCTGGGAATGGACCGCCGACTGGTACGGCGAAGACACCTACGCGCAATCACCCCCGCAAGACCCCCAAGGCCCGGCCGACGGCAGGGTGCGCGTGCGCCGCGGCGGCTCCTGGCACACCTGGGCGCTGTATGCGCGCTGCACCTACCGCAACTGGAACACGCCGCAAACGCGCTACACGCTGGTGGGCATCCGCCTGTTGCGGGAAGTGAAGTAACTTTTTAAGTCTTGCCCGCGTTCTGCAGCGCCGCAATGCGCTCTTCAATCGGCGGGTGGGTGGAAAACAGCTTGCCGATGCCCCCGGCAATACCCATGGCCTGCATGCTCTTGGGCAGTTCGGCGGGGTGCACGCCGCCCAGCCGGGCCAGCGCGTTGATCATAGGCTGGCGCTTGCCCATGAGTTGGGTGGAGCCGGCGTCGGCGCGGAATTCGCGCTGGCGCGAGAACCAGGCCACGACGATGGCGGCAAGGAAGCCGAGCACGATGTCGAGCACGATGGTGGTCACGTAGTAGCCGATGCCGGGACCTGAGCGGTTTTCATTGTTCTTGTTCAGGAAGCTGTCCACCGCGTAGCCGATGACGCGCGAGAGGAAGACCACGAAGGTATTCATCACCCCCTGGATCAGCGTCATGGTGACCATGTCGCCATTGGCAATGTGGGCGATTTCATGACCAATCACCGCTTCCACCTCTTCACGTGTCATGCTCCGCAACAGGCCGGTAGAGACCGCCACCAGCGCCGAGTTCTTGAACGCGCCCGTGGCAAAGGCATTCGGGTCGCCCTCGAAGATGCCGACTTCGGGCATGCCGATGCCGGCCTTTTCAGCGAAACCGCGCACCGTCTCCACGATCCAGGCCTCGTCGCCATTGCGCGGCGCATCGATCACCTGCACGCCCGCGCTCCACTTGGCCATGGGCTTGCTGATGAGCAGCGAGATGATGGCACCGCCAAAACCCATAATGAAGGCGAACCCCAGCAGGGCGCCTAGATTCAGGCCATTCGCCGTGAGGTAGCGGTTGACACCCAGCAGGCTGGCCACAATGCCCAGCACCACCACCACGGCCAGGTTGGTCATCAAAAACAGGGCGATACGTTTCATTCGGGCTCCACAAAAGAGTCGTGCAAAGGTCTGTGAAAGGTGCGGCGCCGGGCGCCGTTTTCAAGGGCGAGGCGGGCGAAACACCGTGGCGTCATCATAAAAGCCGGGCGCTTCATTGCCGGCCCACCACCCTGGGATACCCAGCAGCGGCAGTGGGACAAAAGGCTTGGTGGCGAGCCACGCGGGATCGAGTTGCTGCGCCAGTCTGGAATCCTGATTTGCTTCTGAATTGATAGCATCGTACGTAATCAGTACGTGCGCAGTGATCCCTTTTCTTGGTTGAACCAGTTGTTCCATCAGCGCATGGCCAAGCAGCGTGACCCGGGCGCTGCGCCAGAGGGCCCGGTGCTGAACGAACAGCGCCTGCCAGTCGCGCGCGAGCAGCGCCTGCCACAGAGCGGACGGCGCTTGCAGCAGCGCGCCGCTCTCGTCCAGGAGTGTGCAGGCATCGCGCAGCGGCCCCCGCACCGGGCGCACGCCCTGCAACGCCATCGCACCAGCCTGTAACTGGTTCAAGCGCTGCTTGGCTTGGCCAAAGCGCTGCCACACCAGGCCGCTAAAGAAGTCGTGCAGGTTGCTGCGCGTGGGCACGCAGCCGGTGTCGAAAATGAACTGCTCGTAGGCCACGCCTGTTGGCAGTTCCGCCTGGGGCACAAACCGCACCGGCGCGCCTTGGGCAGCATTCAGCACCTCGTGCACCGGTGTGCCACTGGCGACCGCACCCGCCAGCGGCACGCCCAGCGCGCGCCAGGGCGCGAGCCAAGGGGCTTGCCAGTCCACGTCGGAAAACGCCGAAAGCGGCGGTCGAATGGCCATCCGTTGGCCTGCAGGCGTCAGTTTTGCACGCGCCAGGCCAGGGCTTCTCCGGCGCGCAGGGGCTTGAGCTCGGCCTCGCCAAAGGCAAAACTGTCCGGCGGGGTCCAGCTCTCGCGCACCAGGGTGAGGGTGCCGCTGTTGCGCGGCAGGCCGTAGAAGGCCGGGCCGTGAAAGCTCGCAAAGCCCTCCAGCTTGTCGAGCGCGCCGGCGGCATCGAACGCTTCGGCGTACAGCTCCATCGCCGCGTGGGCGGTATAGCAGCCGGCGCAGCCGCTGGCGTGCTCCTTCAAATGCGCGGGGTGGGGCGCGCTGTCCGTCCCCAAAAAGAACCTGTCGCTCCCGCTGGCGGCGGCCTGCACCAGCGCAAGGCGGTGCTCTTCGCGCTTGAGCACCGGCAGGCAGTAATAGTGCGGGCGGATGCCGCCCGTAAAGATGGCATTGCGGTTGTAGAGCAAGTGGTGCGCGGTGATGGTGGCGGCCGTAAAGCGATCCGCATCATTCACGTACTGCGCAGCCTCACGCGTGGTGATGTGCTCGAAGACGATTTTCAGCTCAGGGAAATCGCGCCGCAGGGGCATCAGCTGCTGCTCGATGAACACGGCCTCGCGGTCAAACAGATCGATCTCGGGGCTGGTCACTTCGCCGTGCACCAGCAGCGGCATGCCGGCGCGCTGCATCGCTTCGAGCGTGCGATAGGTCTTGCGCAACTCGGTGACACCCGCATCGCTGTTGGTGGTGGCGCCCGCCGGATACAGCTTGACCGCCACGACGCCGGCCTCCTTGGCGCGGGCAATCTCCTCCGGCGGCAAGTTGTCGGTGAGGTAGAGCGTCATCAGCGGCTGGAAATCCCTGCCTTCGGGGACTGCGGCAAGGATGCGCTGGCGGTATTCCAGGGCCTGCTGCGCCGTGGTCACCGGCGGGCGCAGGTTGGGCATGATGATGGCCCGGCCAAACTGGGCTGCCGTATGCGGCACCACCGTCAGCAGCGCCTCGCCGTCGCGCACGTGCAAGTGCCAGTCGTCGGGGCGGGTGATGGTGAGGGTTTGGGGGGCGGCGGAGGGGATTTGCGCAGTCATGCGCTGGATTGTCCCATCGTCCAGAACGCTATTTAAATAATAGCTGTTAGCGCTTTATTTATATGCGCTAGAGGGCAATTTGGCTTAACTTTTTTGGCTTACGACGCACGATGCTGAATTGCTGGCGCCCCGAGTCCATGTCTTGCCAACGCTGCGCCCCGGATTCCGGGATAGGGGTCGGAGCACGAGTTTCGCTGCGCGAAATCGTGATCCGACAGTTGCACTGCGCCCCCAATGCCTACGTGTCGCGCTGACCGCAAAAACTGTCGTGGCTCAAACCAGCGGCCACCGCGCAAGGGCCTCAGGGGGTTGCTCTCTACTAATGCTGCAGAATTTTGTTCAGGAAATCCTTGGTGCGCGGCTGACGGGCTTCGAGGTTGTTGAAGAACTCCTCGCGCGTGCAGTCCTCCAGAATCTTGCCACCCACATCCATGAAGATTACGCGGTGCGCCACCTTGCGGGCAAAGCCCATTTCGTGGGTGACGCACATCATGGTCATGCCCTCGTTGGCCAGGCCGACCATCACGTCGAGCACCTCGCCGACCATTTCGGGGTCGAGCGCGGAGGTGGGCTCATCGAACAGCATGACGATGGGGTCCATGCTGAGCGCACGGGCAATGGCCACGCGCTGCTGCTGGCCACCCGAGAGCTGGCCGGGGAACTTGTCCTTGTGGGCGGTCAGGCCCACGCGCTCAAGCATTTTCAAGCCCCGCTTCTTGGCATCGTCGGCGCTGCGGCCCAGCACCTTGATCTGCGCGATGGTCAGGTTTTCCGTCACCGAGAGGTGCGGGAACAGCTCGAAATGCTGGAACACCATGCCCACGCGGCTGCGCAGCTTGGGCAGGTTGGTCTTGGGGTCGTGCACCGGCACGCCATCGACCCAGATCTCTCCCTTCTGGAAGGGTTCGAGCGCGTTGATGGTCTTGATGAGCGTGGACTTGCCCGAGCCCGAAGGACCGCAGACGACGACCACTTCGCCCTTCTGGATGGTGGTGGAGCAATCGGTCAGCACCTGGAAGCTGCCGTACCACTTGGAGACGTTCTTGAGTTCAATCATGTGAGTCCTTAGGCGATGCTGAATAAGTCACCGCGATGACGCGCGCCGCGCGTCGGGATGGGATGCAAGGCGCAAACCGCAGTCATAGCCGCAGCTATGGCGAGGATTTGTAACGCAGCAGGCCGCCCGAAGCGCGGATGTGCGGCGTGTGGGGGCTTGTTCAGCATTGCCTCATCGCACGATGGCAATCTTGCGGTGCAGGCGTTTGACGGCCCAGGACAGCGCAAAGCACATTACAAAGTAGACGACCGCAGCAGCCAGATAGGCCTCGATAGGCCGGCCGTAGTTCTTGCCCGCAATCTCAAAGCCTTTGAGCATGTCGTAGGCGCCGATGGCATACACCAGCGAAGTGTCCTGAAACAGGATGATGGTTTGCGTGAGCAGCACCGGCAGCATATTGCGAAACGCCTGCGGCAAGATCACGAGCTTCATGTTTTGCCCGTAGGTCATGCCCATGGCCATGCCGGCAAACACCTGGCCGCGCGAGATCGACTGAATGCCCGCGCGCATGATTTCGCTGAAGTACGCCGCCTCGAAAGCAATGAAGGTCACCACCGCCGAGGTTTCTGCGCCAATCGGCCGGCCGATGATGGCAGGCATGAGCAGAAAGAACCACAGAATCACCATGACCAGCGGAATGCTGCGCATGCCGTTGACATAAATCGTGGCAGGAACCACGAGCCATTGGCGGCCTGAGAGCCGCATCAGCGCCAGCACGGTGCCAAAAATCACGCCGCCAATGGTGGCCACCACCGTCAACATCACACTGAAATACAGGCCCTTGAGCACAAAGTTGTGCACCAGGTCCCAGTTGTAGAACGAGAAGTCGAGTGCGAGCTTCATCTCAGTGCCCCCCGGCGCTTGCGGCCGCGATGAAGCCCGGCACGCGCGAGCGTTTCTCGATGAACGCCATGACGCGGTTGATGGCAAAAGCCGACACCACGTAGAGCCCCGTCACCGCCAGATAAATCTCGACGCCGCGCGAGGTTTCTTCCTGCGCCTGCATAGCGAACATGGTCAGCTCGGCCACCGACACCGCAAAGGCCACGGACGAGTTTTTGAAGATATTCATGGTCTCGCTGGTGAGCGGCGGAATGATGATCCGAAGCCCCATGGGCAGCAGCACGTAGCGGTAGGTCTGGAACGTGGTGAAGCCCACCGCCATGCCCGCGTAGCGCTGGCCGCGCGGGAGTGACTCCAGCCCCGAGCGCACCTGCTCGGCAATGCGGGCCGACGTGAACAGTCCGAGCGCAAAAATCACCAGCACGAATCCTGGCACGCGCTGCAGCGACGGGAAGAACGAGGGCAGCACGTGGTACCAGAGGAACAGTTGCACCAGCAGCGGAATATTTCGAAACAGCTCCACCCAGGCGTTGCCCAGGCGCACCACCCAGGGCCGCCCCTGCAGCGTGCGCAACGTGCCGATGAGGCCGCCGAGCACCAGCGCCAGCGCCAGTGAGAGCAGCGACACCGACACCGTCCAGCCCCAGGCCGACAGCAGCCAATCAAGGTAGGTAATGTCGCCGCCCTTGCCGAAGCACCCGGCCACGGTGGTCTGATCCAGCGTGTCCGTGCAGAACACCTGCCAATCCCAGCTCATAGGATTCCTTTCAGTTCACGGTCGTACCGTGCCACGAAAAAGCCCCCTCGAACCGACGGCTCAAAGGGGGCCTGGAAATGCTACCCGCCTTACTTCTTGGCGTAGTCTTCCATGGGCTTGTCGTTCGGATGCGCCCAAGCGTTCTTGGTGGCCTCCGACATCGGCAGGCCAATCTTGGTGTTGGTCGGCGGCACGGGCTGCATGAACCACTTGTCGTAGAGCTTGGCCAGCGAACCGTCCGCAATCTGGCGCTTGATGGAATCGTCCACCGCCTTCTTGAAGGCCGGGTCGTCCTTGCGCAGCATGCAGGCGATGGGTTCCACCGACAGCACTTCGCCAACGATCTTGTAATCGGCAGGGTTCTTGGCCTTGGAGATATTGGCGGCCAGAATGGAGCCGTCCATCACGAAGGCGTCGGCGCGGCCGGTTTCCACCATCAGGAAGCTGTCGGCATGGTCCTTGCCATAGACTTCCTTGAAGTCCAGGTTGCCGGCGCGCTCGTTCTTGCGCAGGGTCTGCACAGAGGTAGTGCCGGTGGTGGTGGCTACCGTGCGACCCTTCAAATCCGTGATGGAGTTGATACCGGAATTGGCCTTGACCGCCATGCGCACCTCTTCCACATAGGTGGTCACGGCAAAAGCCACGTCTTTTTGGCGCGCGGCATTGTTGGTGGTGGAACCACATTCAAGGTCCACCGTGCCGTTGGTCACCAACGGAATGCGGTTTTGCGAGGTGACGGGCTGGTACTTGACGTCCAACTTGGCCAGGCCCAACTGCTTCTGGATGTCGTCCAGAATGCGCTCGCCCATTTCGGTGTGAAAACCGACGTACTTGCCGTTGCCCAGCGTGTACGACAGGCCCGACGATTCGCGCACGCCCAGCGTAACGCTGCCCGAGCCTTTGATTTTGGCCAGTGTGTCGTTGGCCTGCGCCATGGCGCTACCGGCAGCCAGCGCTACGATGGCCGCAGCCAATAGATGTTTTTTCATGCTTTGTCTCCTTTTGTGTATGCCGAAAACGGCGGATTCTACGGTGCTCGGCCCCTGCTTGCCGACGCTGGGTTGTTGAAGATCAGAACGGAACCTTGTCCGTCGGGTACTTCCAGAAATCGCGCATCAAATAGTTCACTGGCAAATTGAGCGTGCGGTTCTGCGGCGGGATGGGCTGCATAAACCATTTGTCGTACATGGCATAGATTTCGCGGCTGGTAATGAGGCGGCGCATTTCATCGTCCACCAGTTTCTTGAACGCTGCATCGCCCGGCGGCAGCATGATGGCCAGCGGCTCGGTGGTGACGAAGCGACCCACCACTTTAAGTGCCTTGGGGTCTGGCCGCCCTGCAGCCAGTCCGTAGAGCAGCACGTCGTCCATCACAAAGGCGTCGGCTTCGCCCTTCTCGACCATTTCCACCGCCCGGGCATGATCGGGCGCTTCGACGATGTTCAGTCCCATCAGCCGCTCACGGTTGGCCTGCACCACCGCGAGCAGCGGGGTGGTTCCCTTGGTGGAAACCAGCTTCTTGCCGGCGAGATCCTCGATGCGCGTGACCGAGCTGTCGGCCCGCACCAGCAGGCGCGCGCCCGTGATGAAGTGGGGAATGGTGAAAGCCACCTTTTGGCGCCGTTCGGCATTGTTGGTGGTTGAGCCGCACTCCATATCCGCCTTGCCCTCGGCAATGACGCTGACGCGATTGGCCGGGGTGACCTGCAAAAACGTCACGCCCATGTCCTTTTTGCCTGTCTGGCGGCGCACCGTCTCGGCGAGATGCAGGCACAGATCCATGGCGTAGCCTATGGGCTGGCCCGTTTTTTCATCGATGTACGAGAAAGGCACCGACGACTCGCGGTGCGCAATGACCAGTTTCCCACCCGCCATGACACGGTCCAGCACGCCGGGCGCAGCGAGGCACGACATGCTCGCTGCAGTGCCCACTGCGAACCAGACCAAGCGAGAAAGTAGCTTCATGATGTGCGGCCTGCATAAGCCAAGCGGGAATCGGTAACGAAGGGTGCGACTGTACGGGCACGCTCTGCGGGCATCCAATGCAAATTCCGTGCGGGAACATGCAAAACAATCATGGCCGGGGGACTGGCTCATTCTGCTCACACAGAAAATCCCACAGCGCGTCGCGTTTGCTGCGCCCGCCCTCGCGCGCGCCAGGGCGTTCGCGGCAAATGCGAACGTCCATGGTCATCTTCAGCCCCGGCAACTCGGGCGGAGCGGCGCTGACCAGCCGGCGCGCACGCAAGTCTTTTTTTGCAGCACTCAGAGGCAGGAAGGCAATGCCGTGGCCTTCAAGCGCCATGGCCTTGAGGCCTTCGGCCATGTCGGTTTCGTAGACCCGATCGAGGTGCAGCGGGAGAGGGGATTCCTTCAAAATCAACTCGGTAAGCCGTCCGAGATACGCCCCCGGGGCGTAGGCCAGATAAGGAAGCGGATTCGCCGCACTGCCGGGCAGGCAGTACAGCGGGCGTCCATCGGCGCCTGGCCGCACATATGGCGCAAGCACCTCCTGGCCGAGGCTCAGCATTTCGTAGCGGTTGGCATCGAGCTGAAATGGCTGGGAGGCATGGTGGTACGTCACCAGCAGATCGCAACTGCCTTCGACCAGCCGCATCACCGCATCGTGGACGTTCAGTGCAATCAGACGGCTCTTGAAAGGCCCGAAACGCTCGCGCATGCGCGAGACCCATTCAGGGAAAAAGGTGAAGGCCAGCGTATGCGGCACCGCGAACTCGATCATGTCCTGGCTGGAAGTACCGTGCGCGCGCAACACGGCGCGGGTGCTGTGCAGCGCCTGCAGCATCTCGATGGACTGCTCGTACAGCGTGCGGCCTGCGGGTGTCAGGCGCGTCGGGTACGAGCTGCGATCGACCAGATCCGTGCCGGCCCAGGCCTCGAGCGCCTGAATGCGGCGCGAGAACGCAGGCTGCGTGACATGGCGCAACTGGGCCGAGCGGCTGAAACTGCGCGTCTCGGCCAGACTGACGAAATCTTCAAGCCATTTGGTTTCCATTGCGCAGATTATCGGCGCGCGCATGCCGCTTTCGCACGCAGGTGTTGCGTTCCACGCATAATGTTTTGCCCCCACGCCACGCCCTGTACTCAGACCAGGCGCCACTTCTTCGCACCGTTTTTGCATGTCCTCACCCGAACTGCCTCCGCCATCGCCCGATGGCGACGCCCCCAGCTCGCTTGCCCTGGAAGACTGGCTCACCGTACTGACCATGGCGGCGCTGGCGCTCATCACGTTTGCCAACGTGCTGGTGCGCTATTTCACTGACGCCTCCTTTGCCTGGACCGAAGAGTTTTCGGTGTTCCTGATGATCGTTCTGGCGCTGGTGGGCGGCTCGGCCGCTGTGGCGCGCGACCGGCATATCCGCATTGAATTTTTCTCCGGCAGTGGCAGTGCGATGCGCCAGCGGCGCCTTGCCCAGATCGGCGCCTTGATGGTGGCGGTGCTGTTCACGCTGATGGCAGCGCTCAGCGTGCGGCTCGTATGGGACGACTACCGCTACGGCGAAACCTCGCCCGGTATTGGCGTGCCGCAGTGGTGGTATTCCATCTGGTATCCGGTGCTCACCGGTTTGATCGCCTGGCGCGCCTTTGGCCTGCTGCTGCGCATTTCGCGCCGCCCACCCGCTCCATGATCGCCACGCTGCTGTTTGCCGCCTTTGCGGTCTTTCTGCTGGCGGGCGTGCCGGTGGGCGCCGCTCTGGGTTTGGCAGGCGCTGCCGCCATTGCGCTAGCCAATACTGAAACGCAGTGGTTCGGACTGTTGGCCGTGCCGCAGAACTTCTACGCTGGCTTGGGCAAATACCCGCTGCTGGCCATTCCGATGTTTGTTTTGGTGGGCTCCATCTTTGACCGCTCGGGCGTGGCCGCGCGCCTGGTCAACCTGGCCGTGGCCATGGTGGGGCGCGGCCCCGGCATGCTGCCCTTGGTGGCGATTGGCGTGGCCATGTTTCTGGGCGGCATTTCGGGCTCCGGCCCAGCCACCGCCGCTGCGATTGGCGGCGCCATGCTGTTGGCCATGCAGCGCGCCGGTTACCCGCCGGCGTTTTCGGCGAGCGTGGTAGCAGCTGCGGCCTCCACCGACATCTTGATTCCGCCGTCCATCGCCTTCATCGTCTATTCGGTGCTGGTGCCTGGCGCTTCGGTGCCGGCGCTGTTCGCCGCTGGCATGGTGCCTGGCTTGCTGGCTGGGTTGGCGTTGGCGATTCCCACCGTGTGGCTCGCGCGGCGCCACCGCATGGGGCAGTTGGAGGCTGATTTGCCACGCCCGCCGTTCTGGAGCAGCCTGCGGGAAGCCACGTGGGGGCTGGCGGCGCCGGTGCTCATTCTGGGTGGCATGCGCGCCGGCTGGTTCACGCCCACCGAAGCGGCCGTGGTGGCCGTGTTCTACGGTCTGTTTGTCGGTATGGTGATTTACCGCACCATTCGCGTGCGCGACCTGTTCGTCATCCTGCGCGAATCGGGGGAACTCTCGGCGGTGATTTTGCTGGTGGTCTCGCTCGCCGCCATTTTTGCGTTCTCGCTCTCGACGCTGGGCGTGATCGACCCCATCACCAACGCCATCGTGCATTCCGGCCTGGGCGAGAACGTGGTGCTGGCGCTGCTGATCCTGATGCTCATCGTGCTGGGCATGTTCCTCGACGGCATCTCGATCTTCCTGATCTTCGTGCCGCTGATGATGCCCATCCTGCGCCATTACCAGTGGGACCCGGTATGGTTTGGCGTCATCCTCACCCTCAATGTCGCCATTGGCCAGTTCACGCCGCCGATGGCGGTAAACCTGATGGTGTCGAGCCGCATCGCCGGCGTGCGCATGGAAGACACCACCGGCTGGGTGCTGTGGCTGGTGGGCGCCATGTGCGTCGCCATGCTGTGCGTGATTGTCTGGCCGCAGCTGGCGCTGTGGCTACCCACTTATCTGGGCTATTGATTTTTACCAAGGAGACTAAACCCATGAAACTGCGCACTTTCCTCACCTCGGCCGTGGCCGCCGCCTCGCTGCTGGCCTTCAGCGCGCCCGCCGCGCTGGCGCAAAGCAACTACAAGAGCGAATACCGCATGTCCCTGGTGCTGGGCACCGCCTTTCCCTGGGGCAAAGGTGGGGAGATCTGGGCCAACAAGGTGCGTGAGCGCACCAATGGCCGCATCAACATCAAGCTCTACCCCGGTGTTTCGCTGATCCAGGGCGACCAGACGCGCGAGTTCTCTGCGCTGCGCCAGGGCGTGATCGACATGGCCGTGGGCTCAACCATCAACTGGTCGCCGCAAGTCAAGCAGCTCAACCTGTTCTCACTGCCCTTCCTGATGCCCGACTACGCTGCCATTGACGCGCTCACGCAGGGTGAGGTCGGCAAGAGCCTGTTCACCACGCTGGACAAGGCCGGCGTGGTGCCGCTCGCCTGGGGCGAGAACGGCTACCGCGAAATCTCTAACTCCAAGCACCCCATCAAGACCCCGGCCGACCTGAAGGGCATGAAGATTCGCGTGGTCGGCTCGCCGCTGTTCCTCGACACCTTCACCGCCCTCGGCGCCAACCCGACGCAGATGAGCTGGGCCGACGCACAGCCCGCCATGGCCAGTGGCGCCGTTGATGGGCAGGAGAACCCGCTCGCCATCTTCACCGCCGCCAAGCTGCACAGCGTGGCGCAGAAGTACCTGACGCTGTGGGGCTACATTGCCGATCCGCTGATCTACGTGGTCAACAAGGAGGTGTGGAACAGCTGGACACCCGCCGACCGCGAAATCGTTCGCCAGGCGGCGATCGAGGCCGGAAAAGAGGAAATCGCCCTGGCCCGCAAGGGGGTGATTGAGGCCGATAAGCCTTTGCTCAAGCAGATTGAGCGCCTTGGCGTCACCGTGACGCAACTCACCCCCGCCGAGCGCGACGCATTCGTGCAGGCTACGCGCCCGGTGTACAACAAGTGGAAGGGCCAGGTCGGAGCCGACCTGGTGAACATGGCCGAAAAAGCCATCGCGCAGCGCAAGCAATAAGCGCTGTGCCCTCGGCATATCGGCGAGGAAGCCCTTCTCGCTCGCCTTGTCAGGCCCCGCTCTGCGGGGCTTTTTTGTGAAATGACGGTCGCCAGCCGGATCGCCGATTGCAAGGGCGCGACAGACTGCTTGCAGCGCTTTTGACACTATTTGCTGACACGGCGAAAGACCCACTTTATCAATCCGACACATTGGCTTGTCACAATTCGTGCGCACTTCCGAACGGCTTTTTTCATGCATCTTCAGCCTCACGATTCCAGTCGCCCTCTTGCGGCGTGCGCGCCCCAAGCCGCCTACCCTCAACGGCGCGTCCACCCATACTTGCGTTCATCGGCGCTTTTGTTTGCCTTGCTGATCAGCGGCCTGCTCGTCGCCGGCTGTTCGGACAAGACGTCCGCAGCGGGGAAGGCCCCCGCCGGCGCAGCCAGGGAACCCACCAAGGTCGGCGTGATCACTGTGCAGGCGGAAGCGCAGACCCTGACCAGTGCCCTGCCGGGTCGCACCAGCGCATTCATGAGCGCCGACATCCGGCCACAAGTGAACGGAATCGTGCAAAAGCGCTTGTTCACTGAGGGCGCCACCGTGAAGGCGGGGCAAGCGCTGTACCAGATCGATGCAGCGCCTTATCAGGCGACAGAAGCTGCCGCCAAAGCCGCGCTCGCCAAGGCACAGGCCCAGGCACGCACTGCCGAGGTCAATGCCAAGCGCAATGCCGAACTGGTGCGCATCGATGCCATCAGCCGCCAGGCCTACGACGAAAGCCTGGCCACGGCGCAGCAGACTGCCGCTGACGTCGCAGTGGCACAGGCTGCGCTGGCGACCGCGCGCATCAACCTTGGCTACACGCGCATCGCGGCACCCATCTCCGGGCGCACGGCGCTTTCGAATGTCAACGCCGGCGGCTTGGTGACGGCCAACCAGACCGGCGTGCTCACCACGATTTCGCAGCTGGACCCCATGTACGTCGACGTGACGCAGTCAAGCAGTGAGCTGCTTCAGCTCAAGCGCGACTTGGCTGCGGGCCGCTTTGAAAAACTGGGGGAAGGCACCGTGCGCATCACGATCTTGCTGGAAGACGGCAGCACGTATGCCCACCCCGGTCGGCTGCAGTTTGCGGGTGTCACGGTGAACCCAAGCACCGGCGCCATCACCTTGCGCGCGGTGGTACCCAACCCTGACGGTGTGTTGATGCCCGGAATGTATGTGCAAACCCTGCTGCCGACCGGCGTGTCCAGCGAGGCCCTACTGGTGCCACAGCAGGCCGTTACCCGCGACATTGCCGGCAAGGCCAATGTGCTGGTGCTAGGTCCTGAGAACAAGGTGGCGCGCCGCGCGATCGAAATTGACCGCGCGGTGGGCAGCCGCTGGCTGGTCAGCAGCGGACTGGCCGCCGGCGACACGGTCGTTGTCGATGGATTCCAGCGCATCAAGCCGGGCGATACCGTGGCCCCACAGCCGATGCAGCTCCCAGGCGGAGGGACGCGAGCATCCGCCCCGCCGGCCATGCCTCCTGGCGCTGGCGAAGCGCCCAAAGCCACTGCTGCGGTGCCTGCCCCCTCGGCCAGCAATCCCGCCCGCTGAGCGGACCCGCACCATGGCACCCTTTTTCATCAACCGGCCCATCTTTGCGTGGGTGCTGGCCATCGTCATCATGCTTGCCGGTGGCCTGTCCATCTTCACGCTGCCGCTGGAGCAATACCCGGAAATCGCGCCGCCCAACGTGACCATTGGCACCACGTACACCGGTGCCTCGGCCGAGACGGTGGAAAACTCGGTCACGCAGGTGATCGAGCAGCAACTCAAGGGCATCGACAACCTGCTCTACATGGGCTCGACCAGCGACGCTTCGGGCCAGTCGCGCACCACGCTGACGTTCAGCCCGGGAACCAACATCGACGTGGCGCAGGTGCAGGTGCAGAACAAGCTGCAATCCGCCGTCAACCGCTTGCCCGAGGCGGTCAAAAGCCGCGGCGTGTTCGTCAACAAGGGCGGCAACGACTACCTGACCACCTACAGCTTTACCTCGCCCGACCCGAACGTGAGCCAGGTGGACGTGGGGGATTACCTCTCGACCAACCTGGTCGATGTGATCGGTCGGGTCGACGGAGTGGGCGATGTGCGCGTTTTCGGCACCGGCTACGCCATGCGCATCTGGATGAACCCGGCCCTGTTGCAGAAGTTTGCGCTGATGCCGTCCGACATCATTGCGGCGCTGAACGCGCAGAACGCCCAAGTTTCGGCCGGCCAGCTCGGCGCCCTGCCCGCCGCGCCCAACCAGCAGCTCAATGCCACCATCACCGCGCGCACCAAGCTCAAGACGGTGGATGAGTTCAAGAACATCCTGCTCAAAGTCGCGCCCGACGGCTCGGCTGTGCTGATCAAGGACGTGGCCCGCGTGGAGCTGGGCGCCGACAACCTTTCCATCACCTCACGCCTGAATGGCAAGCCCGGCGCCGGCATGGGCATCGTGCTGGCCGATGGCGCCAATGCCACCTCGGTGTCCGATGCGGTCAACGCCAAACTGGCTCAGCTGCAGCCTTTTTTCCCCAACGGATTGACGTCGTTCATCAGCTCGGATTCGACACCGTTCGTGCGCGCCTCAATTCGGGAAGTCGTGGTTGCTCTGGGCGAAGCCATCTTGCTGGTGGTGCTGGTCATGTTTCTGTTCCTGCAGAATCTTCGGGCCACGCTTATTCCAGCCATTGCCGTGCCGGTGGTGCTGCTCGGCACCATGGGGGTGCTGTCGATTGCGGGGTATTCCATCAACACGCTGACCATGTTCGCGCTGGTGCTGGCCATCGGCCTCCTGGTAGACGACGCCATCGTCGTGGTGGAAAACGTCGAGCGTGTCATGTCCGAAGAAGGTCTGCCCCCGAAAGAGGCTACGCGCAAATCCATGGCCGAAATCACGCCTGCGCTGATCGGCATTGCCCTCACGCTGTCTGCCGTGTTCATCCCCATGGCATTTTTCGGCGGTTCCACCGGCGTGATTTACCGGCAGTTCTCCATCACCATCGTCTCGGCGATGGCGTTGTCGGTGTTCGTGGCATTGAGCCTCACCCCCGCTCTGTGCGCCACGCTTCTCCAACCGGTGGCAAAAGGTCATCACCCTGGGCACGGCGACGCGCCGCGGCGCGGGCTGTTCGGTATTTCAGACCGGTTTTTCCACTGGTTCAACGGCCAGTTCGACCGCAATGCCAGCCGCTACCAAGGTGCGGTCCGTCGCCTGCTGCGCAGCAGCAAACGCATGTTGCTGATTTTCCTGCTCATTTGCGGTGGCACGGCGTTCCTGTTCAGCAAGCTGCCAACCTCTTTCCTGCCGGTGGAAGACCAGGGCTATATGCGCATCCAGATCAGCCTGCCGCCTGGCAGCACCGATGCGCGCCTGCAGACGGTCATGAAGGAAGTGCAGGAATATTTCGCCAAGCAGCCTGACGTCATCAGTTTCAACTCCATTACCGGGCTGAGCGGCGACCAGGCCTCGGCACGCGGCTTCCTGCGGCTCAAGGACTGGAGCGAGCGCAAGCGACCTGACCAAACTGCGGAAGCGATTGCGCGCAAGGCCACCAAAGACCTCACGGCATTGCGCGACGCGCGCATCTTCGTGACGCTTCCGCCTGCGGTTCGAGGGCTGGGATCGGATTCCGGTTTCAACTTCCAGCTCAAGGACCTCAGCGGTGTGGGGCACGACGCGCTGGTGCGCGCGCGTGACCAGATCCTCGACCTGGCCAAGGGCAACCCCCTGATCCGCACCTTGCGCAGCAATAACCTGGACGACAGCTCGCAGTTGGGCGTGGCCATCGACGACCGCAAGGCGGCCGCTCTGGGCGTAAACACCGCCAACATCAACGGCGTGCTCTCCAGCGCCCTGGGCGGCACCTACGTGAACGACTTTCTGAACGACGGCCGCGTCAAGCGCGTCTATGTGCAAGGCGACGCGCCCTACCGCATGCTGCCGCAGGACATCGGCCAGTGGACGGTGCGCAACGACAAGGGCGAGATGGTGCCGTTCAGTGCTTTCTCGTCCACCAGCTGGACCTATGGTGCACCGCAACTTCAGCGCTACAACGGTAGCCCCAGCTACGAGTTCGTTGGCGATGCGGCGGCAGGCGTGAGCTCTGGTGCCGCGATGGACTCTGTAGAAAGCATGCTCAAGCAGCTGCCCACGGGCATTGGCTACGAATGGACCGGTGCATCGCTGCAAGAGCGCTTGTCTGGCGCACAGGCGCCGCTGCTGTATGCCGTGTCGGTGCTGTTCGTGTTTCTGTGTCTCGCTGCGCTGTACGAGAGCTGGACGGTGCCGCTCGCCGTCATCCTGGCCGTGCCTCTGGGTGTGGTGGGGGCTCTAGTCTTCACCGGGCTGCGCGGCTTGTCGAACGACGTGTACTTCCAGGTGGGATTGCTCACCACGGTGGGCCTGGCTTCCAAAAACGCCATCCTGATCGTCGAATTTGCGACCCAATTGCAGGAAGCCGGGCGCAGCGTCTATGACGCCACCGTAGAGGCCGTGCGATTGCGCCTGCGCCCCATCTTGATGACATCGATGGCATTCGGCTTCGGCGTATTGCCGCTCGCTTTGGGCAGCGGCGCTGGCGCTGGCGGGCGCCACGCCATTGGCACCGCGGTGCTGGGCGGTGTGATCTTCTCGACCTCTCTTGGCATCTTCTTTGTGCCGATCTTCTTTCTGGTGGTGCGCAGCTGGTTTGCCAGCCGCTCACGCCACGAAGACGATACGACCCTACCGCCCAAAGCGCCTGCGTTGGAGGGCGCCGTATGAAGACCCCATTTTTTCTTGCTCAGCTGGCACAAGATTCTCTACCGGCGCGCACCACCCCTGGCAAGCGCGTGGCGCCGTGGTGGCCCACCGCAGCACTCGCTGCGTCGCTGGCCGGCTGCGTCAATTTGGCGCCGCTCACCGGTACGCCGGTCGCACCGGTACCCAGCACTGTAGGCGCTGGCACCCCCGCTGCACCAGCGCAGCCCACCGCGCACAGCCTGGAGCAAGCCGAGGCCTTGGCCTGGGTTCAGGCACCGCAACTGCGCCAGGTCATTGCGCTGGCACTGGCCAACAACCGCGACCTGCGCCTGGCACTCACCAACATCGAAAAGGCCCGCGCGCAGTACGGCATTGCACAGGCGGACCGGCTCCCCACGGTTGCTGCCTCAGCCCAGGCCAACCGCACCCGGGCAGCGCAGGATCTGACCACCGCCGGGCGCAACCAAACCACCAGCCAGCTTGCTGCGCAGATCGGCTTTGCCAGCTACGAGATCGACCTGTGGGGGCGCGTGCGCAACCTGAACGAGGCGGCGCTGCAGCAATTTTTGCTGACCACCGAGAACCAGCGCAATGTGCAAATCACCCTGATGGCCGATGTCGCCAATGCCTGGCTCACGCTGGCAGCGGACCAGGCCCGGCTGGAACTGGCGCAGAGCACGCTCGCGTCCCGGCGCAAGGCCTTTGACATTACGCGGCGCATCTATGAGCTAGGTGCCACATCCGGCTTGGTATTGGCACAGAACCAGACCACGGTGGATTCGGCACGTGGCGACATGGCGGCCTATTCGAGCCAGGTCGAGCGAGACCGCAATGCGCTCCAGCTGCTCGTGGGGGGTCCGGTTCCAGAAGCTCTGCTGCCTGCGCCACTGGCGAGCAACACCCCCACTGCGGCGGCCTTGGCCGAGCTGACAGCGCCAGTGCCGTCGAGCCAACTGCTTGCACGGCCTGACATCCAGGCGGCCGAATACGCACTGCGCGCGGCCACAGCCAATATCGGCGCCGCGCGTGCTGCGCTGTTTCCATCCATCAGCCTGACCGCATCGGCTGGCACGGCCAGCAACGAGCTCTCCAACTTGTTCGGCGCAGGCAATGGCACCTGGAGCTTTGTGCCGCTGGTGCGCCTGCCCATCTTCGATGGCGGACGCAATGGTGCCAATGTGCAGGTGGCCGAGGCCAATGAGCAACTGGCGCTCACGCAGTATGAAAAAACGGTGCAGACCGCGTTTCGCGAAGCCGCCGATGCGCTCGCCGACCGCGCGCGCTGGGCCGAGCGGCTCGATGCCCAAGCGTCGCTCCTCGCGGCCACGCAAAAGGCGTTTGATCTGTCCGAGGCACGCTTCAAGGCCGGCGTGGACAACTACCTTTCGGTGCTGGACGCGCAGCGCAGCCTGTACGCCGCGCAGCAAACACAGATCTCGCTGCTGCTGGCCGAGCAAGTGAACCGCGTCACGCTGTACAAGGTGCTTGGCGGAAGCTGACCCTATTTTGATATCAAAAAGATAGCTGATAAATATTGCTGCATAAGCGCTAGAGGCCTATTTCTCTTAAATTTCCCCTCTGATCCCAACGTGCCCGTGTGCATCGTGCGCTATCCAGTGTTCAGACGGTTGTGCCGTCTCCGCTCTGCTGGAGCGCCCACATCTGCGCGTAGCGTCCGCCCGTGCCCAGCAGCACGCTGTGGCTGCCGCGCTCGACGATGCGGCCGCCGTCCATCACCAGAATCTCGTGCGCATCCACTACGGTGGAGAGGCGGTGCGCGATCACCAGCGTGGTTTTGCCGCGCGCCACGCTGCGCAGCTCGGCCTGGATGGCGCGCTCATTGGCCGAATCCAGCGCCGACGTCGCTTCATCAAACACCCGAATGGGCGGGTTCTTGAGCAGGGTGCGGGCAATCGCCACGCGCTGCTTTTCGCCGCCCGAGAGCTTGAGGCCGCGCTCGCCGACCATGGTGTCGTAACCCTTGGGCGTGCTGGCGATGAAGTCGTGGATATGCGCGGCGCGCGCCGCCTGCTCCACCTCTTCTTGCGTGGCACCGGGCCGGCCGTAGGCAATGTTGTAGGCCACGGTGTCGTTGAACAGCACGGTGTCTTGCGGGACGATGCCCAGGGCTTCGCGCACGCTCTTCTGCGTGACGCTGCGCAGCTCCTGCCCGGCAATCGTGATGCGACCCTGCTGGATGTCATAGAAACGAAACAACAGCCGCGCCAGCGTCGATTTTCCAGCACCGGACGGCCCGACCACCGCCACCGTCTTGCCCGCGGGAATCTCAAAGCTCACACCGCGCAGGATAGGCCGGTCGGATTCGTACGCAAAGTGCACGTCCTCAAAGCGCAGTGCCGGGCTGCTGCCGTGCGGCAGGACGAGTGGCTTGGCGTCCGGCGCATCGGCCACCTCGCGCTCCCGGTCCATGAGCGTAAACATCTTGTCCAGGTCGGTCAGGTTTTGCTTGATTTCGCGGTAAATCACGCCAAAGAAGTTCAGCGGGATGTAGAGCTGGATCATGAAGGCATTGACCATGACCAGATCGCCCAACGTCATGTGCCCAGCGGCCACGCCCTGCGTCGCGCGCCACAGCATGGCGACCAGCGTGGTGGCGATGATGGCCTGCTGGCCGGCGTTGAGCATGGACAGCGTGGTCTGACTCTTGAGCCGCGCCAGGCGCAGGCCCTCGAGGCTTTCGTCGTAGCGCAGCGCCTCGAAGTCTTCATTGTTGAAGTACTTCACCGTTTCGTAATTGAGGAGCGAATCGACCGCCTTGGTGTGCGCCGCAGAGTCGAGCAGGTTGGCCTCGCGCCGGAACTTGGTGCGCCACTCGGTCACCACCACGGTGTAGGTGATGTAGAGCACCAGCGCAGCCAGCGTGATCCAGACGAACCACATATCGAAGCGGTTGCCCAGCACCGAGAGCACCAGCACCACCTCGACCAGCGTGGAGACGATGTTGAACAGCGCAAACGACACCAAGGATTCGATGCCGCGCACCCCGCGCTCGATGTCGCGCGTCATGCCGCCGGTCTGGCGCTCCAGGTGGAAACGCAGCGAAAGTCCGTGCAAGTGCCGGAACGTCTCCAGCGCAATCGAACGCGCCGCGCCCTGCGTGGCCTTGGCAAACACCAGCTCGCGCAGCTCGGTAAACATCGAGGTCATCAGCCGCAGCGCACCATAGCCCAGCAGCAGCGCCACGGGCACGACGAGCAGGGCGGTGGTATCGCCAGGCGGGAGTTGCATCGCATCGACCAGGCGCTTGAGCACCAGCGGGACGCTCACATTGGCGAGCTTGGCGCCCAGCATGAAGGCCAGCGCCGCAGCCACGCGCCACTTGTAGCGCCACAAATAAGGAACCAGGCGCCCAAGCGTCGCCCAGTCGGAGCGGGTGCGGGGCTGGCCTGTGGGAGCCGGAGGTGGGGAATCGCCGTGGTGGCGCATTGGGGGACAATTCGACGCGTTGAATCAACCCTGATTGTTGCCCATGAGCGAACCGACTGCACAACCCGCGCTACCCATCCTGCCCGCCCCCGCACTGCCCTGCGATCACGAACTGGTGCTCAAGGTCATCCCCATGCCGGCGGACAGCAACGCCAACGGCGACATCTTCGGCGGCTGGGTGATGGCCCAGGTCGATTTGGCCGGCTCGGTGCTGCCGGCCCGCTACATCCGCGGCCGCATGGCGACCGTGGCGGTGAACGAATTCATCTTCAAGCAGCCAGTTCGGGTGGGCGACATCCTGTCGTTCTTCTCCCATGTGACGCGCATCGGGCGCACCTCCATCACAGTGGAAGTAGAGGTTTACGCCGAGCGCCGCGCGGACGAGTCTGGCCAATACCTCAAAGTCACCGAAGCGCGCCTGACCTACGTGGCGATTGATGCGGATGGTCGGCCGCGCCCGGTGGTGCTGCCGAACGCCACCTGACCCCGCATTGCGCGCGGCAGAGTGCGCCGCCAGCCCCATCAAAACGAGGCTGGCGACGGGCTATTCGGGGCACTGAGGCGATGAGTTCCCCAGAAATAGATCCAGCGCCTGCTCCGTCAGCTCGTCCAGAGAAAGCACTCCGCGCGGGTTGAACCACTGCACCGACCAATTGAGCGCGCCCAGGATGAACAAGCGCGCCGTGACCGGATCGGCCTTGAGGGCCCCCTGGCGGTGCAGGGCTTCAAGCGCCGGGGTCCAGCAGGCCTCGTAAGCGTCCTTGATGGCGGCGATCTCCTGGCGCTGGGCTGTGCTGAGCGAGCGCCATTCGTAGAGCATCACCGGGATGAAATCAGCGTGCGGCCCGTGCAGTACCTCAAAATGCTCGCGGACCAGACTGCGCAACTGCTCGCGTGGACTGGCGCCCTCGGGCAGCTTGGACAGCGCGTCGCACTGGCTTTGATGAGCAAAGGCCATGCCCTCTTGCACCACCACGTAGAGCAAGGCGTTCTTGCTGTCGAAATGGTAAAACGGCGAGCCGCTGCGCATACCAGCGGCGGCCGCGATGTCGCGCGTGCTGGTGCCATCAAACCCCTTGGCGCGAAACAGGCGCGCCGCACCCTCGATCAGTTGGCGGCGGCGGTTGCCTTCGTCGAGATCGGAGCGCAGCTTGGGCGGCCGGCCGCGCTTTCGAGGCGTGACAGGTGCAAGGGATTTCGGCATGCATGGAACTTAGCAAAGCCGAAAAATTTAAGCAAGCAATTGCTTTGTGAAAATGCCTTGCGCTCGACCCGCGCAGGCCGTTACCGCTCTTTAAGCGACTGCAGCGACGGCATCTACCGGGCGCAGCTTGGGCGCGGCACGCACGGTCGTGCCCACGTCGATTTCCCCTGAAAGCTGCCCGCCCTCTTCCACCACCAGCTTGCCGTAGCGAATCTTGCCGCTGACTTTTCCGGTGCTGAAGATGACAAGCTTCTGGCGCACAGTGAGCGAACCGTCAAAAGTGCCGCGGATCTCGGCAATGTCGATTTCGGCCGAGCCGCGAAACGCCCCTTCCTCGGAAATCTGGATCACGCGCGAATCCATGGTGGCTTCTACTGTGCCTTCCACCACCAGCGTGTCGCAATCCGTAATCTCCACGCCCTTGAGCTTGATGTTGGGCCCGACGGTGAGCTTGCTGCCGGCGCTGCCCGGCGCTGTGGTCGATGCACTGGCGGGCGTCGTCACGCTTTGGGCCGACTGCGTCGGCATCGTGGCGGGGGCGCTGGCATGGCGCGGCTGGAAAGTTTCGGGTTCACGTTTGCCAAAGAACGGGGTTTGCACGGCCATCGGACCTCCTGATTGAAGAAGAGACGATGGTAGGAAGGCGCGCGGTCTGCACAGCGCAGCCTTGCGCAAGTTGCGTAAGCAAACGGTTCAATGCTTGCATGCGCTTGCATCCTTTGCGTGGACTCACACCGCGTTACTGCATGTGCAGACCCACGACTCAAGAGACGATGTAAGCGCCCGCTCCGGTAGCCATCAAAGTACCGTCGGGACCGAAAAACTCCATGCGGGTGCTGGCCACCCGCGAACCCAGGCGCAGCACCTTGGCATGCAACTCGAAATGGTCACCGATGCCGGGGCGCAGGTAGTCCACCCGCAGGTCGATGGTGCCCAGGCGCGTAAAGCGGTGCAGCCGCTGCTCGAGCGGCTCGTCCATGTGCTTGGCGCCCACGGCGGCCATGACGGCCAGGCCACCCATGGCGTCGAGCCCGGCGCTGATCGCGCCGCCATGGACCCGGTTGTAGGCGTAGTGGCCCACCAGCTCAGGGCGCATGTCGATGCGCCCGATGGCGCCATCGGCGTACAGCGACATCACCTTGAGGCCGAGCACGCGGTTGAACACGATCTTTTCTTCAAAAATATCTTTCAGCGCATCGACAAATTCAGACTCCAATAGAGGAGCAACTCCGGGTTGCGGCAAGGGTTTGGGTGGGGTCATGGGGTTTCCAGGGGTGCGCGCTGTCGCGCTTTGAAATGAAGTGTGGGTCTCGGTGCGCGCGCGCGGGCATTCGAATCCATGCGGGAGGAATGAAAAATCAGCGCAGCGTCAACCTCCCGCGCCCACCTGGAACGATTTCGCCAATCTGCGTTGCAGCGCCAAAGCCGTGGCGCGCAAACACCGCGAGCACCTCGGCCACTGCGCTCGGTGCGCACGACACCAACAGGCCGCCGCTGGTCTGCGGGTCGGTCAGCAAGGCGCGGTCGGTGGCAGAAAAATCCGGCGGCAGATCGACTTGCGCGCCATAGCCT